>JAGBHV010000068.1 GCA_017935325.1 Clostridia bacterium | reverse complement strand
TCACCCACTTTTTTGCATATATTTGTCATTTTTTCACCCTCTCGAAGTACCTTTGTACATCTTCGGGGTTCAAAAATGTCATTCTGCAGATTTCTCGGCAGTCTCACAGCTTGTCGAAAATTACTTTTTCGACAAGCTGAAAGCACCTCCTTCGGGATGTGCTTTAAACTTTTTTTATTGGTCTTCGCCGAATTCAGCGATGTAAGCTTCAACAAGCTTTTCGGGCCAGTCTGAAACAGGTTCGAGTCTGCCTGTGAAGAAACGGAGTGTTTTCGGCTCGTGTACAAAACGAAGACCGCCGATAAGGTGTCTGTGGTCATAGAGCCATTTAACACGGTCAATAACATATTCTGTCTGTGAAAGCGTAAATACACGTCTGGGGAATGCGAGACGAACCATTTCAACTGATGCAATACGTTCAGAGCCGTCTGCATTTCTTTCTTCAGAAAGAGTACCTCTTTCCATACCTCTGATACCACCGCAGAGATAAAGCGCAGTAACCAGTGAACCTGCAGGGTATTCTTCTGATTTGATGTGGTCAACAAATTGTCTTGCATTGATATGAGCGCCAAGACCGCCGCCGGGTGTTACCATGGGAATTCCGTAATTGTCAAGCACGTCAACGCAATGCTTGATGAACTGCGGACCCTGTGAAATAATGTCCATATCCATCGATTCATCAAATCCGATAATCATAGCTTCCATTTCTTTAACTGACATACCGCCGTATGTAAGGAACCCTTCGAACATTGTGATGTAATCTTCCATTGAGTGGAACATTTCTTCGTCACGAACGAGAATTGCACCGCCTCTTGCAAAGCCGAATTTACGTGCAGAGAAGTAGATGATATCGAACAAATCTGCAATCATTCTTGTGATTTCGCGGATTGATTTATCTTTCATTGATTCTTCACGTGTTTTGATGAAATAAAGGTTGTCCTGAAGAAGTGAAGCATCAAGCACAGTAACAATGCCGTATTCTTTAGCAAGGTCTGTTGCTTCTTTCATATTCTCGTAGGAAATAGGCTGACCGCCGATAAGGTTTGTACCTGCTTCAAGGCGGAGATAAGAAATGTTATCTGCACCTTCTTTTTCGATACAAGCACGTACTTTGTCAAGGTCGATATTGCCTTTGAAAGGAAGGTTGCTTTTTTCAATAAGACCTTCGTCTTTAACGAGCTCTTCAACTCTTGCACCGAGACGTGTAACGTGAGCTTTTGAAGTTGTGAAATGGTAGTTCATGATAACACAGTTGTTTTCTTTAACAAAACGCTGTGCAATAATATGTTCGCATGCACGTCCCTGATGAGTGGGGAGTACATATTTTATGCCGAAGATTTCTTCAAGCTTATCTCTCATGCGGTAGAAAGTTTCGCTTCCGGCATATGCATCGTCAGCTCTGAGCATTGCAGACTGCATATTGTCGCTCATTGCGTTAACGCCTGAGTCTGTGAGCATGTCCATGAAAATATCGCCGTTATGAAGAAGGAATGTATTAAAACCTGCTTCTTTCATTTTCTCAAGTCTCTCTTTGGCAGGGAGAAGATTTAATTTCTGCACAATCTTTACCTTGTGCATTTCCATCGGAAGCGGGTCGTGTTTATAAAATTTAATTTCGGGCATTTCGGGTTCCTCCTGAAAAATAATCTGTACATATAATATACAAGAAATGAGCATTTGTCAAATTGATAATTATAATAAATATCATCGAAAAAATCGATAACAGATATTGCTTTTTCATTCTCTGTAATATATAATTAATCCGAGGTGAAGAAAGTGGAAATCAGAAATCTAATAACCTTTCTTGAGGTTGCCGAAAGGAAGAGCTTTACCAAAACCGCAGAAGCGTTAGGTTATACTCAATCAACTGTTTCTTCTCAGATAAAACAGCTTGAAACGGAGCTGAACACCCAGCTTTTTGAAAGAATCAATCATAAGGTAATGCTTACGGAAAGAGGAAATGCTCTTCTGACTCATGCACAAAAAATAGTAAACCTTTCAAAAGAAATTGAATTAAATCCTGACACGTCAGACGACTGTGAGGGTTATGTGCGTTTTGCAATGGCGCCGTCAATCAGTACGATGATGCTGGGTGAAACTTTCCTGACTTTCCATAAAAGGTACCCTAATATAAAAGTTCAGATTATTGCAGCGGAAACAAAAGAGATGCTTGAAATGCTGGACAGAAACGATGCTGACCTGATATTTATTGTTGATAGGTATGAATACAGCAAAGACCATATTGTTGTATCTGAAAAAAAGGTGGATATGCATTTTGTTGCAAATAAAGATTTTCCCCTTGCAGGAAAGAGGAATATTGATATTAAAGAGCTTAGTAAATATCCCTTTGTTTTAACTGAAAAAGGTCTGAGCTACAGAAAACTTCTTGACGAAAAATTAGCACCGTTATTTATTGATATTCAACCGATTATTGAAATGGGAAATACAGACAGAGTTCTTGAGATGATTGAGCTGGGCGGAGGCGTTTCTTATCTGCCTGATTACGTAACAAGAAAATCTTATGAAGAGGGGAAAATTGTTTACCTTGATGTCGAAGATCTTGGCGTCAGCGTGTGGAGACAGTTGATGTATCACAAGAAAAAGTGGATTTCCCCTGCAATGAAAAAAGTCATAGATTATTGTTCCGAAGTGTCGGAAAAAAGTCTGTAGAAGTTGAAATCACACGGAAAAAGTGCTATTCTTATTATGTAAACTTGAGTTTACATGGCTTTTTAAAGCGAAATCAGCATAAAACTTTTGAAATGTAAAGTAAAGTTGATTGAAATACAGGCGTAATTGCGGTAAAATTATGCCAAAGAGCGCAAGGAGGAAAACAAATGAATCTTGCAGATAGAATACATGAATTACGTAAAGAAAACGGTCTGTCACAAGAAGCGTTTGCTGAAAAAATGGGCGTGTCAAGACAGTCTGTTTCAAAATGGGAATCAGGAAGTGCTTTGCCTGATACAGAAAAAATTATCGCCATGAGTGAATTGTTCGGAGTGTCTACAGATTTTCTTCTTAAAAACGACAACGAAAAAGAGGACGAACCTTTTGTGTCAGAAGAGGAAATCGTTGACGAAGAAAAAACTGAAAATAAAGAAATCAAAAAATCCAAGAAAAAATTGATACCTAAAATAATTGCCGCAGTGCTTGCTTTGTGTATTGTTGTAACGGCAGTTGCACTTCCGTTATATTACGGCGGAATACGTGAAGCATGGTGGGAGCTCAATGGCGGTAAAATTCAGTATCCGTATGTTCTTGTTCACGGCCTTGGCGGCTGGGGCGAAGGTGACGGAATAAATTCAAGTGTTCAGTATTGGGGCGCTACTTCAGGTGACCTTAAGGCTTTTCTTACCGAAGAAGGTTACAGAGTTTATACTCCCAGTGTAGGGCCTATGTCAAGTGCATGGGACAGAGCCTGTGAATTGTATGCACAGCTTACGGGTACACAGGTTGACTACGGTGAAGCACATTCAAAGGAACATAATCACGCACGTTTCGGAGAAGAATTCGATACACCTATGTTTGAAGGCTGGGGAACAAAAATAAACGGCGGTCAGCGTGTTAAAATTAACCTTGTCGGTCACTCTTTCGGCGGAGCAACTGTAAGGCTTCTTGTTTCACTTCTTGAATACGGAAGTGAAGCGGAAAAGGCTGCGTCACCCGATAATGTTTCTCCTCTTTTTGAGGGCGGAAAAGGTGATTGGGTTAACAGCGTAACATCGCTTTGTGCACCTCATAACGGCTCTCAGCTTACTGAAATTATAAACACTGCAGGCGGCTTGCTTGGCGTTGAAAGCACAACCGATCTGCTTATAGATTTGTGCTTCAGTCTTTCAGGTCTTACATCCGATTCTGTAAATGACGTTTATGATTTTAAACTTGACCATTTCGGAATTGATGAAGACAGCGAAGATGCTGTATCACAGCTTATGGAACTTGGCAACGACCACGCAGCATATGATTTATCTCCCGACGGTGCAAATGAACTTAATAAAACAATAAAAACAGTTGAGGATGTTTATTATTTCTCCTATTATTACAGCACCACAAAAGAGGGTTCAATTTTAAGCGGTCAGGTGCCGGATTCAGGCACAAACCCTGTCCTTATGTTACCTGCAGGACTTATTGGAAAATATAAAGGCACAACAGACGGCGGAATAAAAATCGACGAAACGTGGCAGGAAAACGACGGTTTAGTCAGCACAATTTCTGCAAAATATCCTTTCGGTGAAGAGTGGGCAGATTTGCCCGAGGGTGAAGATGCTGAGTATGAACGCGGTATATGGTATGTAGCACCTGAAAGAAAGGGCGACCACGGAACAGTTATAGGTCTTAATGCTGATGCTGAAAGTACAAATGCGTTCTTTGTTGAAATGTTCAGCATGGTAGATTCATTAAAACGTTATTAATTTTCAGTGCATAGTTTTTATAACTATGCACTTTTTTAAAAATTTTCTGTTACATTTTAGTTTTTTGTTGATTATATTATGAGAACTGAAAATTATAAATGAAAGGGTGAAAATTATGCAAAGGCTTATAACATTTATAATTTCAATTTTAATGTCGTTAATCTCACTGATTTTTCCTGTAAAAGAGGAAAAACCTTTTGAGTGCGAAACGATTGAAATCGGCGGTGTTACATATCAGAACGGAGTCGTTCCTGAAAATATGCATTTAAAAGGCAAGTATAATTTCTATGATGAAAAAGCTATACATAGTGACTATGTTTTCACTATTGCAGGCGGATACAGAGAAATTCAATGAAATAATTGAGTTTTCTGATAAAAACGGGTATCTGTCAACAAGTTATCCTGAAGCTGAAAGGTTGACTTTACCGTCGAAATCTACACCGAGAATTCGTTTTTACAAAGAAAGTAAAGACGGTTTCCTTGAAACACATACAGACGAGTCTTATATTTATGACGGCAATCTTTACCTTACTTTCGATATGTCTTTTTACTACAGAACTCAACCCGGTAAGCAGTATGAAAAAATAGAAGTTACATTTGAAATGAAAGATAAGGAAGTAACAATTGTTGAAGAAACTCATTATGTAAAATATGAATATAATAACTTCGTAGAAGTAGCATAAGAAGTAAAGAAGCTTAGTCTTCCTTATATTTTCACACATAGCGAAACGCCACCTTTCTCAGGTGGCGTTTTGCTACTGTATCTTAAATATTTTTCTGAGTCTTAATCCGAGAGTTGATGCAAGAACACACATAATAATGTCACCCGGCAGAGTAATTAAGAAGCCGTATGTGAGAATCCATTTTATGCTGATTTCACTATGAAGATAAAATTCTGAAATCAGGAAGTAATAAGCAATTCCCACAAGATAAATTGCAACCATTCCCGAAAGTGAAGCGGGCAGAAATTTTTTGAAGCTTATTCCGCTTTCAGCAATTTTTCCCGTTATGAATGTGCCGGGAAGAAAGCCGATGATATATCCGAAAGACGGTTTTAAAATGTAGTGTATGCCTCCGCCCTCTGCAAAAACGGGAAGCCCCAACAGACCGAGGAAAAAATATAAAAGAACGCTCAAGCTTCCTTTTTTACTGCCGAGAAGCAACCCTGCAAGGCAGGTGAAAAACGTCTGAAAAGTAATGGGCAGGGGAGTAGGGATTTTTAAAAAAGCACCGGCACAGATAAGCGCCGTGAAAAGTGCAGCAAAGCACATTTCTTTCGTCTTTTTCATTTAAAATCCCTCCTTTTGTAAATACCTGAAAAATGTAACATAAACATATTGCTTTTGTCAAGTGGTGTTTCCTTGACAGTGTTTTCGGCAAATGGTATAATTATCTGATATCTTTATTAAGGGGATAATATAATGCTGTTTAATTCTTTGCAGTACGCGGTTTTTTTACCTGTCGTGTTTGCTGTATATTGGTTGTTGCCGCATAAATACCGCTGGATGCTTCTTTTTGCGGCAAGCTATTATTTCTACATGAGCTGGAACGTAAAATACGTTGTGCTTATTCTCTTTACAACTACCGTTTCTTATTTTGCAGCGCGGTTTATTGAGAAAACCGATGATTTGAAAAAGAAAAAAACACTGTTAAGTATAGCGCTTGTGTCAAGCCTCGGAGTGCTGTTTGTTTTCAAATATTTTGATTTCTTTGTTACGTCTTTCTGCGATTTAATGGCTAAAATGTCCATTCCGGCAAACCCGAAAACGCTTGGACTGCTTTTGCCTGTGGGCATTTCTTTCTACACTTTTCAGACATTGAGTTACGTAATTGATGTTTACAGAGGAAACAGCAAGGCCGAAAAAAACTTCGGTATTTTTGCAACATTTATCGCATTTTTCCCTCAGCTTGTTGCAGGTCCCATTGAGAGAACAAATAACCTTTTACCGCAGATAAAAGAAGAGCATCATTTTGATTATAAGCAGGCAGCTTACGGAATGAAGCTTATGGCATGGGGTTTTTTCAAAAAAATGGTGGTTGCAGATAACCTTGCAGTTTATGTTGACCGCGTTTATAACGATGTGTCAAATTACGAAGGCTTTTCTCTTCTTCTTGCAACTGTATTTTTTGCCGTGCAGATATATTGCGATTTTTCGGGATATTCTGATATTGCAAGAGGTTCTGCAAAGCTTCTCGGCATTGAACTTATGGATAATTTCAGAAGTCCGTATTTTTCGTCTTCTGTCAAGGAATTCTGGTCAAGATGGCATATTTCTCTCTCCACATGGTTCCGCGATTATCTTTACATACCGCTTGGCGGTAACCGCGTAAAAAAAGTAAGACATTACCTTAATCTTTTTATCACATTTTTAGTCAGCGGTTTATGGCATGGTGCAAGCTGGACATTTATTATCTGGGGTGCAATTCACGGTGCAGCGCAGGTTGTTGAAAATATTCTGCACATTAAAGCTGAGAAAAACAGCAGAATAAAAAGAGTCATTTCAATGTGCGTTGTGTTTGTATTTGTTTGCTTTGCGTGGATATTCTTCCGTGCACAGAATTTCTCTGAAGCAATTTTTGTTATAAAAAATATGTTTGCGGGAATAGGTGAGCCGCTTAATTATTTTATGCAGGGTATATCGGATATCGGTATGTCAGAAATGAGATTTGCAGCGTGCATCGGCGTTTATCTTATACCGCTTGCAATTTATGACTACGCTTCTCTTAAAACCGATGTAATTACATGGGTCAGCAAAAAGCCTGCAGTAATACGTCATATGTTTTACGGTGCAACTGTTGCGATTATTATATTCCTGCATGCAATCGGCGAAGTTTCATTTGTTTATTTCCAGTTTTAAAAAGGCGGTGAAGAAATGAAAAAATTTATTGCAATTATACTTGTTTACTGCGTGATTTTTACCGTCATTCCAGCCGTTTTCTGCGCCTATGTTGACCCGTACAACGTTATGCACCCGTTGTCTATGCGCGACACCGGGGTAGAGCCGAATAAGAATTTTATTAAAATGACATACATTCTGGAAAACCCCGATAAGTTTGATTCTTTCGTTTTCGGTTCATCAAGGGTAGGTAATATACATGTTGAGAATATACCTGATGAGCATTGCTACAACATGACTTATTCAAACGGCTTGCCGAAAGAACACCTTGCGAATATCAGAACTTTTGTAGAAAACGGAATTGTTCCGAAGAAGATTTATCTCGGTGTTGACAGCCTTTCTTACACTTCAGACCCGTCTGAAAATCTGATAGGCTACAGAATGTCCTACGAATATCTTACTGAAAATTCATTTGAATTTTTTAAAAATTACCTTGACCCTGCTGTGGTAGGACGTGCAGCAGCAGAGGTAATGCTCAAAGAAAAAACAAAAGAAAAAGATAATACAAAGTTTTATGAATATGGTTGGAATTCAGATTATAACCGCAAAACAAAGTATGATTTTAAAAACGCAGAGCCGAGTATCGGCACGGTTATGCGTATGGATGAAACGCTCAGCGAAATTGCAGAAATTGTAAAAGTGTGTAAGGAAAATAAAATTGAGCTTGTAGTTTTTACAAATCCCATGCACCACGTCACTTACAAAGCGTCGCTTGAAAAAGACTATATCGAGTTTTTAAGACGTCTCGCAGAAGTCACTCCTTATTATAATTTCAGCGGATATAACGATATTACAACGGATGATAAAAATTTCATCGATTCAAGCCATTATACAGCTGAAGTCAGCGATATGCTCATTGAATGTATGTGTAAAGATAAACGCTACGAAACACTTTATGAGCAGGGCTTCGGTTGGAAAGTAACGCAAAAGAATGCAGATGAATTTATAAAGCTTTTAAAAAGTCAATAAAAGAAATTGCCAAGGTTCAGACCTTGGCATTTTTTTGCTCATATATTAAGAAAATCTTTGAATGCAGTTATGTATTTTTCTGCTTTTTCTTCTGTGTCGCTTTCTGCAAAAATACGAAGAAGAGGCTCTGTGCCGGAGAATCGGCAGATTACAAAACTTCCGTCTGTGAAATAAACCTTGCATCCGTCTTCGTAATTTACTTTTTCAACTTCCGCTTCGAATTCGGGCAGTTTTTTGTCTTCAAATACGATTTTTTCTATTGTCTTTTTGTATTCGGGAGCAAAGCGCAGGTTGTCTTCAACCATTACATAATGACCGAATTCACTTTCAAGCTCATCCATAATCACAGCAGGTGATTTGCCGATAACGCTTACCATTTCTGCAAAAAGTGAAGCCGCATAAACGGAGTCTTTGCCGTGAATGTGACCGCGTACAGTAAGACCGCCTGATGATTCGCCGCCGAGAACAGCGTTGACTTCATCGATTTTTGAAGATATGTATTTGAATCCTACGGGTACTTCATAGCATTTTTCGCCGAAGCTTTCAGCGATTTTATCAAGCATATGTGTTGTAGCGAGGTTTCTTACAACAGGACCGCGCCAGCCTTTATATTTGACAAGGTAATAGTAAAGCATGCAGAGAATTTCGTTAGCGTCGATATATCTGCCTGATTTATCAATAACACCCAGACGGTCACCGTCGCCGTCCATTGCAATACCTAAATCATATTTACCTTTAGTTACCGTATTTTTTAAAAGGCTCAATGTTTTTTCTGTAGGTGCAGGCATCATACCGCCGAAATATGCATCTTTATTAAGGTTGATTGTGTCGATAGTGCAACGTGCTGTGTGGAAAATTACCTGTAACGGATACGCACCTGAGCCGTGCATTGTGTCAAAAAGAACACGCAGACCTCTTTCTCTGAGTGCTGACATATCAAGCAAATCAATAATATCATCAAGGAATTTATTGAAAGGATTTTTTCTGTATACTATTTTGCCGTTCTGCACTGCTTCATCAAAATCGATATAGCTGACGTCGTCAATTTCTTCAATAAGTTCTTCAAGTCTTTCTGTTGTTTCAAGGGGAGCATCTCTGCCCTCATCAACAATAAGTTTAATGCCGTTGTAGCTTGCAGGGTTGTGGCTTGCCGTAATTTCAATGCCGAAATGGAGACCTTCATCCATAACGGTGTGCATAATAAGTGGGGTAGGCGCAGAACGGTTTAAAAACCATACCTCTATACCGCCTGCAGACAATGTTTCTGCAACCCATTTTGCTGCGCTTTCAGAAAGAAAACGTCTGTCGTAACCGACGATGATGGGCTTTTCAGCCTTGTTCTGTTCCTGTGCAAGTTTCAAAATACCTGCGGCAACAAGTCGGATATTCTGCTGGATGAAATCTTCTCCGATTACGGCTCTCCAGCCGCCTGTGCCGAATTTAATCATGTGTATCGCCTCCTGAATTTACATTTTAGCATATTAAAGCGATAAAAACAATGTTTTTTTGCAAAAAATCCCCCCGAAAAAGAAATTTTTTTCGGGGGATAAGTGTACATATTATACAAGTTCTATTGTCCAATTGTAGTCTGTGTACCATACGCCGGCTGAAAAGCTTCTCGCACGCAGAATTACTTCGTTTTCGTAAACTTCAAAAGTAAATCCCGTACCGTTTGCGATTCTGCCTCTGATAGTAAGGTACATATAGCTGGGCAGATTTACGCTATGGAATGAACCGTCTGATTCAACGCTTACATATCCGTTTGTGTTTTTCTGGCTGTCATTTGAGAAACCGCTGTGAATGTGACCTGTAATCATAAACACGTTTTCGTATGATTTGAGTATTTCTTCAACTTTTGCAGACTGGTCGCCGATACCGCCGTCATCAGGCTCCATATCATCTTCGCCCCATGTTTCTGGTAAGCCGTGAGTCTGGTTTATGGGCCAATGGCAGACAACAAAAATCGGAAGGTCTTTTTCAGCTGCTTTTGCCATTTCCGCGCTTAACCAACTAAGCTGTGCATCGCTGATGTAAGCGGAGGTTCTGTCAGTTTCGCTTGCTAAAACAATAAATGTGTAGCCGTTGATTTCAGTTGAATAATATTCGTTTTCAATTTCTCTGCCTGAAATATCTTTGTTGTATTTAATGAAATATGTTCTTGCCAAATCGTATTTATCGTCTTCTGTCCATGTGTCATGATTTCCCTGTGCTATTATAAGATTTTTTGCAGGTGTGTAACCTGAAAATGCTTCTTTGAGCATTTCCCATTCAGATTCTTCGCCGTGGTCAGTAAGGTCTCCTGCAAGTAAAAGTGCATCAAGTTCATCTGAGAAAGACTGCATATCTTCAAGTCCGAAACGAAGCATATCTCTTCTTGCAGTTTCTTCTGTCATGTGAATGTCGGAAATAGCTGCAAAGTTCAATTTACAGTTGTCTTTCTGCACAGTTGTGTCAGCTGTAAAGTCACCGAAAATCGGAGAAAAACAAATGCTTAAAGCTGAAAGGATAATCGCAACTAATTTTCTTATGAAGGTAATCATTTTTTACACCTCTTGTATTATTATTGATTGAAAACGTAATTGATGAATTTTCTGAAATCTGCATAGAAATCAATAAGCTTCTGTCGTAAAGGACTTACGTCTTCTTTTTCGTAATCAACTTCACCGTCACCTGTTGCAGTTGAATCAAAAACAAAAGTAAATCTGCCACCGGGTGCTACATCGCCGTTTGTGTAAAAATCCATTATATCGTTTTCCTGCATGTTGTCAGACCATTTGAAATTGAATTTAACTTCCTCACCGTCAAGTCCGAGGACACTTCTGTTAACTGCAATCTGAAGAACATTTCCGTTTACCGTAAAATCTCCGTAACCTGCGCTTTCAAAATTCCAACCGCCTGTTGATTTTTCAACAGTAACTTTATTGTCAACAGGTGAATTTCTGTTAATTACAAATTCAAAGCCTTCCCAGTTTGAGGCAATTCCGCTTGTGTCTGTATCGATAAACAAGCGCATCCATGCGTTGTCAGTAGGGGATGTAAGATTATCTTTTGTCTGCACGTAGAAATATATATTTTCGTTATCGTACGCTACTTTTGCCTGAACAATGTCGTTTCGCATTGTATCGTTGGTGTAATTAGTGCCTTTCCAACCTACTGAATCACGTGTTCTTGTGCTGCCCGTGTAGTGATTGTATTCAGGCTTTACATCATCCCATTGTGAAGTGCCGTTACTGATATCGATAGTTTTTTCTGCATCAGTTTCAGGCAGAACAGATGTACCCTTGAATCTTCTTACGTTTTCAACAAGCTGGTAATAATAATGGTCTTTAAGCTCGCCCTTTGACGGCTCGATATCGCGGCTGTATTCGGGGCTGAATTGGTCAGGAAATGCATTTTCAGTTCCCATCCACTCGTCAAATCTGCCTGCAATCCATTCGTTGAATCCTGTAACAAATATGAATTCAGGGTCTTTTTCTATTGCATAATCCCATTGCTGTTGGAAATTAAGTCCGTAAAAATGAGCGTTTTCAATGTTTTTGTCTGCTGTAATTTCTTTACCGCCGTAGGTATATGTATAAGAAAAATCACCGTCAGTAAATGCTCGTCCCTGCACTGTACCTATAGGGCTGTTCATTGCAATCAGTCCGCTTTCATTTGCGTTCTGTGCCACGGAAACACACATCTGTTCAACGTTTCCGTTAAGTCTTTTGCCGAAAAGAGTCTGCTGATAATCAGAACACCAACCCCAGGTATCTGCAAGATAGGATGTATCTTTTGCAAAATATGTAGACTCGTTTGCTCTGAAAGTGAAGAAATTATATATTTCTCTGTCTTTTTCTTCAAACAGATTAAGGCATCTCGATTTTGCCATTACGAGAGGTTTGCCTTCCCACATAAACCATAAATCCTTGTATCTTCCTTTTGAGTAAACATCATTGTAAAGCTGTGTCAACTGTGTGCGTGTATCTTCTCTTCCTGAAAAGTTAAGGATGAACGCTACCTGAGGCACATCAACACCCTCTGCTTTCGCTTCAGTCCACACTTCAAAAAGTTTTTCATAACCAGGATCAAAGGTCTGTGTGCCGTTGGTGCAGTCGAAAATAACTACGTCTATGTCGGCATCGGCAAGAAGTTCTGCATGCTTTCTCAGAACATATTCATCAAGGTTGGAATAAAACCCATATAACGGCTCATCCCAGAAATACGGTCTTCCGCTGTAAGTTCCTCCCCATGCAGGGTGATTGAAGTCGTTTACCGCTTCGGGGAATTTATCAAGAACACTGCCTGTTGTGATTGCTTCATGGTCATTAATCCAGGGATAATGCCATGTCCAATAAAACATTCCTACAAACTTGTCCTGCTTTTTTCCTGAAGTTTCGCTGTTTGGTGACAATGTTCTGCCCAGTCCGTCAACTGCTGCCCATGTTGACGGGTTAACTTCCGTTTTGCTTTCTTCTGCCGAAACAGAAAAAGAAAAAGAACACATCACAACTATCAGGCATAAAACTACAGTTAAAGTTTTTCTGAACATTATTTCTCCTCCTAACCTAAAAGAAAATCTGAAACAAGCATCACCGCAAAACCTGCAAGCAAAGCGTATGTTGCACCGCGCTGACTTCCGTGAGCGTGAGTTTCAGGAATCATTTCATCGCTTATTACGTAAAGCATTGTACCGCCTGCAAAAGCAAGAGCAAAGGGGAGAATTGCAGACGCAATGTTTACTGCAAAGAAACCTATTAAAGTGCCGACTACTTCGATTATTCCTGTAATGAAAGCGGAAATAAAAGTTTTTTTCGGGCTGATACCTGCCGCAAGCATAGGGCCTATAATTACCATGCCTTCAGGTATATTCTGCAGGGCAATACCGCCTGCAATAAGAAGTGCTTTTGAAGTGTCGCCTGAACCGAAAGAAACACCTGCTGCAATACCTTCAGGTAAGTTGTGAATTGCAATAGCGGTAACAAAAAGCAAAACTTTACTTAATTTCTCGTTTGAAGTGTGGCTTTCAGGTTCGGGACCTACCAATTTATGCAGGTGAGGCACGATTTTGTCGATAACATTAAGTGCAATTGCACCTGTGAAAATTCCAGCAACTGTAATGAGTATGGCATATTTACCGCCATAGTCAAGAGAGGGGATAATAAGCCCTAAAACTGCCGCCGCAAGCATTACTCCTGCAGCAAAAGACAGAACAATGTCGCTGAATCTGTGGGATATTTTTTTGAAGATAAATCCAAAAATTGAACCGATAAGCGTAGCACCGCCCACACCTAATGCGGTCAGCAAAACCATTTTCATTTTATGCACCTCAATTCTTTGAGTAATCCCGCGCAGCCGTCATAAATATCTTTGTAAGCTGTAGAAAAATCCCTGCTGTACCACGGGTCATCAACATCTCCGCCGCGTGAAGTGTAGGTCATAAGCTTACGCACCTTTTCATCCTTGTCATTGCCGAAAATACGGAGAATATTCCTGTAATTCATACTGTCCATACAAATGAACAAGTCATATTTATCATAGTCATCCTTTTTCAGCTGAACTGCAGTTTTTCCGTCGCAGGAAATGCCGTGCTTTTTCAGCTCTGCTTTTGCAGGCGGATACACAGGGTTACCTTTGCCACCCCATATTTCTTCCGTACTCGTAGCCGATGAGGAAATCAGAAAATCTTCTTCAATCTCTGCTTTCCTGACCATATCTTTCAAAATAAACTCTGCCATCGGACTTCTGCAGATATTGCCATGGCAGACGAACATTATTTTTTTCATACCTTCACAACCCTTTATAACTCTACAAACCCTCGTGTTTCAAGGGTTTCCGAATTTATCTGTTTACACCAAAATTACACCATTCTCCATAACTCTCCGTAATTCCACATCAGATTGGTGTAAAATTAGTGTAAATACAACATAATTTCTACTATTATACCATAATCTCAGATTGTTGTCACTAATATTTTTGTATCAGAAACGGGGCTCCTTTACACTTTTTCAGATTATATGTGCTGTCGGAATAAAAGGGTTAAAATATACAAGCATAAAACACAGAATCTTGGTGGCTTCTTGTCGTAATTCATCAGTTATCTGCTATTTCTGTTTGCAAACAATCAATCAATCATATCTTTAGTTCAATGTTCACTGAGGCGTTGTGTAAATTTACCAAAAAAGTCAAGGTTGTATCAGTAATAATCTACTACAAAAGGTTTACAGATAAGTTGACAGATGTAAATACAAGTGTTAAAATTGATACAACCAATTTGCTTACTCAACGAGGAAAATTACAAATGAAAAATCAGATTGAACAACTGAAAAAAGATAAAAATGCAGTTATTCTTGCACATTATTATGCACCTGCTGAAGTACAGGAAATAGCTGACTATGTAGGAGACTCATTTTATCTTGCAAAAATCGCAAAACAAAGCAAAGCGGATATCCTTGTTTTCTGCGGTGTTTACTTTATGGGGGAAAGTGCAAAAATTCTGAACCCTGATAAAAAAGTGCTTATGCCTGACCTTACCGCTGATTGTCCGATGGCTCATATGGTAGCCGACGGAATCATTGATGAGATGCGAAAAAATTACGATGACCTTGCTGTTGTGTGCTATATCAACTCAACGGCGGCGCTGAAATGTCAGAGTGATGTTTGTGTAACTTCATCAAATGCGGTGAAAATCGTTAAAGCACTTCCGAACAAAAACATTTTCTTCATCCCTGATAAAAATCTCGGCAGGTTTGTTGCCGAACAGGTTAATGACAAAAATATAATTGTCAATGACGGTTTCTGCCCCATTCATGCAAAGATTACGGCAACGCAGCTTCTTGCAGAAAAAGAAAAACATCCGTGTGCTTTGGTTTTAGCTCATCCCGAATGCGAAGCAGATATTCTTGCTCTTTCAGATTATATCGGAAGCACGGCAGACATCATAGCTTATGCAAAGCAGAGCAATGCGGATGAATTTATCATCTGCACCGAAGATGGTGTTAACTACAAATTGATAACAGATAATCCCGGCAAGCGGTTTTATTATCCTGACCCTCATCCCTGTTGTGCCGATATGAAACTCAATACACCTGAATCTGTTTTATCGGTTCTGCTGAACGAAGATAAAGAAGTTGTTATCGATGATGAGGTCCGTACAGGTGCTCTTTTACCGCTTGAAAAAATGTTGGAGCTTGCAAAGTGAAATGAATACAGATATTATAATAGTAGGTTGCGGTGTAGCAGGTCTTTACTGCGCATTGAATATACCGCAGGACAAAAAAATAACAATAGTTACCAAAAACGAAGCACCAAAAAGTGATTCCTTTCTTGCACAGGGCGGTATATGCGTTCTCCGGAATGAAGAAGATTACAAACCTTTTTTCGATGACACAATGAAAGCGGGACACTATGAAAACAATCCGGATTCTGTCGAGATTATGATCCGTTCCTCGCAAGAGATAATAGGCGACCTTGTTTCTTTCGGTGTTCGTTTTGAAAAGGATGGAGAAGCTTTTACCTATACCCGTGAGGGTGCACACTCAAAGCCGAGAATTCTTTTCCACGAAGATGAAACAGGCAAAGAAATTACATCTCATCTGCTTGAAACAGCAAGAAACAGACCCAACATAACACTCATGGAAAACTTCACTATGGTGGATCTGATTTGTGACGGAAACAACTGTTACGGCATTATCGGACACGATAAGGACAGAAAATATATCAGCATAACCGCAGACTATACCGTGCTTGCAACAGGCGGCATAGGCGGTTTGTTCAAGCATTCCACAAACTACCGTCACCTGACAGGCGATGCACTTGCTTTGGCACTCAAATATAATATTAAGCTACAGAATATTGACTACATACAGATTCACCCCACTACGCTTTATACCAATAAACATGGTCGGGAATTTCTGATTTCCGAATCAGTTCGTGGTGAAGGAGCAGTACTGCTCAATTCCAAGGGAGAAAGATTTGTTAATGAACTTTTGCCCCGTGATGTTGTGGCGAAAGCCATATTTGATGAAATGAAGAAGGAAGGCAGCGAGCACGTGTGGCTTTCTATGGCGCCGATTCCCGAAGAAGAAATAAAAAGCCACTTCCCGAATATTTATCATCACTGCCTTGATGAAGGATACGACGTGACAAAACATCCGATTCCCGTAGTGCCGTCACAGCATTATTTTATGGGCGGAATTGATGTTGACAGATACAGCAAAACCTCCATGGAGCGTTTATACGCTGTCGGAGAAACGGCTTGCAACGGTGTTCACGGACGCAACAGATTAGCAAGTAATTCTTTACTTGAAAGTCTTGTTTTTGCCAAAAGGGCAGCACGGCACATCACAGATTTTTATACCGAAGTCCAACAAGTTAAAGAAGTTTTCATAGACTCCCGACAGTATGAGGGATATGAAGAAAAATATAAAAAATTAGTTTTGGAAGCTATTGAGAAGGAGAAAAACAGCCATGAATAATATTACTATGAAATTAAATGCAGATGACCTTATTTTAAACGCGCTCAAAGAAGATATAACGAGCGAGGATATTTCCACAAACTCCGTTATGCGTCACTACCAACCGGGCGAGGTTGAGTTGATTTGTAAAGAAGACGGTGTTATTGCCGGCCTTGAGGTTTTCAAAAGAGTTTTTGAACTTCTTGATGCTGATACAAAATTTGAATTTTCAGTAACAGACGGCGATAAAGTTAAAAACGGACAAAAATTAGGTGTTGTTCGCGGCGATATACGTGTTCTCCTTTCAGGTGAGAGAACTGCACTGAACTTCTTACAGCGTATGAGCGGCATTGCAACATACACACGTGCTATTGCAGATATGTTGGATGGCACAGACACAAAACTTCTTGACACAAGAAAAACTACACCCGGTATGCGTATATTTGAAAAATATGCAGTCAAGGTTGGCGGCGGATATAATCACCGTTTTAATCTCAGCGACGGTATTCTTCTTAAGGATAATCATATCGGTGCTGCCGGCGGTGTAAAGAAAGCCGTTGAAATGGCAAGGGAATATGCACCGTTTGTCCGCAAAATTGAAATTGAAGTAGAAAATCTTGATATGCTCAAGGAAGCACTGGAAGCAGGTGCAGACATCATTATGCTTGACAATATGAGTGTTGAAGATATGATGAAGGCAGTTGAAATCTGTGCAGGCAAAGCTGAAACTGAATGCAGCGGAAATGTTACAAAAGAAAATGTTGCAAAACTCACCCGTATTGGTGTAAACTATATATCAAGCGGAGCACTCACACACTCTTCTCCTATTTTAGATCTCTCGCTTAAAAATTTACACGCTGTATAATGAGGTGAATCAATGAAAGCCGCTGACAGAAGAAAAGCGATTGTTAATCTGCTGTTATCATCAACCGAAGCCATATCAGGAGGCAAGCTTTCCGAAGAATTCGGAGTATCAAGACAGATTATTGTTCAGGATATAACCGTGCTCAAAGGCTCGGGATACGATATTCTTTCTACTCATAACGGATATATAATTCAGAAATCGCCACTGAAAGAACGTGTGTTTAAAGTGCATCATACAACTAAAGAAACCGAAGACGAATTAACCGCTATTGTAAATCTCGGCGGAACGGTCGTTGATGTGTTCGTATGGCATAAGGTTTACGGTAAAATGACAGCACCGCTGAATATCTTTTCAAGCCTTCATATAAAGCAATTTATTGAGGGGGTAAGAAGCGGTAAATCCACCGAACTTATGAACATAACAGGCGGTTATCATTATCACACAGTCCGTGCCGAATCGGAAACGATACTTGACGAAATTGAGAAGGCTCTTAAATCTAAAAACTACATTGCTCCGGAAATATAATTTTTCAAAATGTTTGAGAAACATCACCAACTATTTGATATACACCCCAGAAGACAACAACTTTTGGAGGTGTATTTTTTTGCGATCACCCGAATTTCTCACCAAAAGATAAAACCACATTCTGTGTTTTTCATATAATCAACCTCTTTTTTCAGTGTAACAATATGAAAAAACAATGTCAGGAATAAAGCTTTTTGTTTATAGAAAAACGATTGTAATTTAGTATAACTTATGATAAAATAATGTCGCTGTTAATTTCAGGATTAAACGTAACACAACAAAAATTCAAGGAGGACTTTTATGGCTTTTTTATTGATTGTTATATATATTGCATTTATAGGTCTTGGGGTGCCTGATTCTCTTATAGGCTCTGCATGGCCTGCTATCCATACGGAAATTAACATGCCTGTTGAAGCGGTGAGCGTTCTCACTTTTATCATTTCAGGCTGTACTGTATTATCGAGCATGTTCAGTGCAGGAATTCTCAACAAATTCGGAACTGCTAAAGTTACGGCTTTCAGCACAGCAATGACTGCTTTGGCTTTGTTAGGCTTCTCTTTTGCTCCGTCTTTCTGGTTTATGATACCGCTGGCTGTTATTCTCGGATTTGGTGCAGGAGCAATAGATTCGGGGCTTAATAACTATGTTGCTCTTCATTTTAAAGCCAGCCACATGAATTTCCTGCATTGCTTTTATGGTGTGGGAGTAAGTCTCAGTCCCTACCTTATGTCGCAGGCACTGAGTTCTGCCGGTTGGCGCAGCGGTTATCGATATGCATTTTATGTGCAGGCGGCAATTACTTTGTTGCTTCTTGTGTCACTTCCGTTATGGAAAAAGACTGTTTCATCTGAACAGGGCGAAGAGGATGAAAGCGTAAACCTTACTTTTCTGCAGATGGCGAAAAAATCAGAAGTTCGTCTTGTGTGGATTATTATGCTTGCAACCAATGCCATTGAATATGCCTGCGGAGTATGGGGGAGTACATATCTTGTAACCGAAAAAGGATTTCAGACAAAAGATGGTGCACTTGCGCTGACTGTGTATTATATCGGAATGTCTGTGGGACGTTTTGTTTCAGGATTGCTGTCAGGTAAAATCAGCACATGGAAACGTATTGGTATAGGAACGGCAATCCTTGCTCCGGCAATTTTAATTATGCTTCTTCCTCTGCCGGGAATTATTTCTGTAGCAGGCTTGTTCCTTATAGGTCTCGGTAACGGTTCAATTTATCCGAATATGATACATCTGACTCCCCACAATTTCGGCAAAGAGGTATCACAGTCGATTATGGGGTCACAGATTGCATTTGCTTACATCGGTGTTATGTTGGCACCGCCCATGGTCAGTCTCATAAGCGGACTGTTTGGTATAGCGGTTTATCCCGTTCTGCTTGCGGGTTTGTATGTGATAATGGTTGCCGCATTAATATGCCTTGTAAAAAAATTGAAAAAGCAGAAAAATTACCATTCCGATGTCTGAATTTCAAGGATGAATTAACAATGAAAAGTAATGAAAAATTCGATATGAAAAAATTCATATCGCCTGATGTTTCCCGTGCTCCTGTATATGTGTGGGTGTGGAACGATATCTGCACCGAAGAAATTATAGATACTCAACTTGAAGAAATGCAGAAACTTGGTATACGGGCATTTTATATTCTTCCCGAACCGAAGAATTTCCGACCTGACAGTATGCCAACAAATCTTACTCCCGACTATCTTTCGGAGGAATACTTCGGGTTATGTGCCTATGCCATTCGAAAAGGTAAAGAACTCGGAATGCAGTGTTGGATTTATGATGAGGGCGGTTGGCCTTCGGGCAGTGCTTGCGGGAAGGTTATTGAAGACCACCCTGAGTACGCACGGCAGGTGTTGAAAGTATATGAAAAATCTTTCCTCGCAGGGGATGTTTATAAGAAAACAACGCCTGATATTCTGGCAACTTTTATTAACGGTAATAAAATTATTGAAGATGGCTACATGTTCACTGAAGAAACTGTTGTGCAAGAATATGTTGCAGAAAAAGAAAACTCAGACTATCCCGATTTATTAAATAAAGATGCAACGGAATATTTTATACAAATCACTCACGAAAAATATGCTTGTTCACTGAAAAACTTTTTCGGAAAAAATGTCACGGCTGTTTTTACAGATGAGCCGAAAGCATCTTTGAATTCATTCAATAATGAGTTAGCTGATAAATATGAATCCATGTACGGAGAGTCGATACTTCCGTATCTCCCGTTAATAGCACAAAAAATAATGCCGACAAAAGAAAACGCACATATATTACACCGTTGGTACGATTTATGCAGCCGTATGTTTTGTGAGAATTTTCTTTTGCCTTGCAAAAAATGGGCAAATGAACACGGCATCAGTTTTACGGGGCATATGGATGTTGACCATAGTCCTCTCGGCTGTGTAAGAGGAGGCGGGAATTTCAACCTGATGCGTGCACTCAGGTGTATGGATATTCCCGGTATAGATATTATCCGGCGTCAACTATATCCTGAAAATAAAATAACCGTTAAAGATGACATGAACGGTTATAACGGCTTTTTCCCCAGATATGCTTCATCCGCTGCAGCACAGAATGGTACAAAGCTTGCAATGAGTGAAATCTTCGGAGTTGCAGGGGCGGGGATTACTTATGATATTATGCGGTACACCGTAGGATATCAGGCTGTGCGCGGAATAAACATCTTTAATCCGTTTAATTTTCCCCTTGGACGTAAAGACGCACTTCTTGCACAGGAACTTCCCATTTTTACAGAAAATCAGCCGTATTGCCGTTATCTCAGTTTGTTCAATCGTTATGTGGAACGCGTATCATATTTATCGTCTCTCGGGGAACGAGTATGCGAAACCGGTCTTTACTATCCCGTTTGCGATTTTCAGGACGGTATTAAAGCAGAAAGCGTTGCGGAAGAATTCGATACCCTTGGCAGGAAACTTGAAGATATGATGGTGGATTTTGATATTGTTGACGACGATGTTATACAGACTGCGAAGGGAACAGACAACGGTTTAATACATATCGGAAGGGCGTTATATCGCAACATAATAATTCCCGAAGGTGCTTTCGTTGAGCAGAATACGAAGAAGGTTCTTGATGAATTGATAAAAAACAGTGGCAGAGTTTCACATGATCTTTCAGGTCTTACACCTGTAATTCAGGTTGACGGTGAGGGCTTACGTGCAATGCACAGAAAGTTGGAAAGTGAAGATTTGTTCTTTTTATTCCGTGAAAAAGGCGAAAGCGGCGAATATATAATTCATCTGCCGTCATCAGACGGATATCTGCTTGATTTGATAAACGGAACACTAAAGCCGTTGAAAACTGAAAACAATATGCTTGAGCTTTCTCTTGCTGTAGGAGAAACTGCTGTGATTCTGTTGACGGACAAAAAATTCGAAGCTGAAAACAGAAAGGATTTCAGAGAAAAACTCGATGTTGCAGATAACTTTGTTTTTCGCAAAGAACTTGAACTTATCTGCAATGAAAACGGATTTGAAAATATAAAACATTCAGATGAATCAACCTCCATAAGTCTCGGTGATTGGTCAGATTTAGTCGGCAGTGCTTACTCAGGAAGCGGTGTTTATGAAACAACATTTACACTTCCCGCTGAAAAGGTGGGGAAAGAAGGAGAAATTGACCTGGGGGATGTGCATTTTGCGGCAGAAGTTTATCTTAATGACAAGCTTTTGGGTCTTGCTTTAATGCCACCGTATAAAATCAAAATACCTGCAGATGTGCTTGGCGAAAGCAATAACCTGAAAATAGTTGTAACAAACACAGTAGCAAACCGGTATGTTTATACCGATTACTTCGATAATCGGAATATTAAAGAATTATCTCCGTATTTTGAGGCAGAGTTGAATTATGCCGAAGACTATGTATCGGGCGGACTGTACGGTCCTGTGGTGGTTTATACGGAGTGATGCTCATTTGCAGTAATATCTGAATAAATTTAAATTTGCAGTATATGGTGAGATTTATGAAAAATTATAAAGATGAAGTTAAAGAAATTTGGGGTGAAACTCCGGCTTACAAGGAATATTCTGAAAAATCCAAAGGATATAATGAAGAAAAATACGAGGCTCTTGCAGAAGGTATGAATGATATTTTTGCAGAGTTTGCAACATGTATGAAAAGCGGTGAAAAACCTGATTCTAAAGAAGTGCAGAAACTCGCAGAAAAACTGCAGAGTTATATCACGGATAATTACTACACCTGCACGAAAGAAATTCTGTCGGGTCTCGGTCATATGTATATTTCTGATGAACGATTCAGAAATAACATCGATAAACACGCTGAAGGCACAGCAGAATTTGCAGGTAAGGCAATTGAAGCTTATTGCAGATAAAAATTTATCCGTCTGAGAAATCAGGCGGATTTTTTTACATAAAATCGTGCAAGTAGAAATTTTCTCTTATCAGGAGAATTTATTTCAAAAAATAAGTTATTGTTTATTATCAGGAAAACTGTTATTATCTGTTTGTAAACGACGTCGTATTAATTTGATAAAGAAAGGTGATATGTATGACAATCTATTTCGGAGAAAATCTTAAAAAGCTTCGCAAATCAAAAAACCTTACACAAGATGCACTTGCGGATTTTCTCGGTATGTCATTTCAGGCAATAAGCAAATGGGAGCGTGGTGAAACATATCCCGATATAACTATGCTTCCTGTAATTGCATCATTCTTCGGCGTTACTGTTGACAGCCTTCTCGGTATTGATATGATTGAAAAAGAAAAACAGATTGATAAATACACAAAAGAATATTCCCGTTTGTTGAGTGAAGGAAAAATCCGTGAGGCAAGGGATATGCTCAAGACTGCAATAACTGAATTTCCCGGCAATTATGACCTGCTCTCAAAATATCTTAACGCACTTATCCACGCACAATATGACGATGAATACCTGCTTGGGGTAAAAACAGAAGTTGACAGAATTTATGAAAATATACAGAATTATTGTACCGTTGACAGTATCAGGATATGGACTAAAAAGCTTATGTGCCGTTATCTGCGTGACCTGAGCCTTATTGAAAACAGCGGTGTTGATATTTCAGATGCGGAAATGATTCTTGAACAGATGCCGATTATGCAGAATACGAGGGACTACGAGGCAATGTATATGTATCCTCACGATGATGAAAAACGCTCGAGTGCATGTGCAAACGGCATTTCCGAGATGCTTCGTCTTTTTGGTGAAATAATGAACAGAAAATACAAAAATTTCCTTGATGCAGACGGCGATATTTCAGAAGCATATATCAATCTTGTTGAAAAAGTTATGCCTGACGGCGATTACGGCAAAAGCCATTATCTTATGGTAATCAACCATCATCGACTCGGCGTAAAAAAATATGTTGCAGGCGATAAAAAGAGTGCCCTTGAGCATTTTGAAAAGGGCCTTAAACTTGCAAAGAGTTATGACGACAGCCCTGACATTCTTGTTCACACTTCAGATGCGGTAAAGGGACTTGTGTTTGACAAAACAAGAGCATACCGTTTCTGGGAAGGCTCATTTCTTGATGATATGAAAGATGGTCTCTTAAACAGACCTGAACTTTCAGAAGAATTCAAAAACAGCGAAGAATTCAGGGAAATTATGAAAATCTGACCTTAAAACTCCTTTTCTGTTCAGGAAAGGAGTTATTTTTTTGGAATTCGGTCTTAAAAATAAAACCACTCTGAAAATAATCTCAGAGTGGTCAGATAGTGTTATACTTTAATTCTCTTTAGCCTTACATGTCCGGAAATGATTCAGGCACGTAATTTTCAAAAGCATTGCAAGGTGTTTTTGAAAGTGTGAAATTAAGAACGCCGCCTGATGTGATTTCATTGTATGTCAAGTATGGCCTTGTAATTTCTTTTCCATTGAAGGAGAGTGAAGAAATATACGGATATTCAAGGGGATTTTTATCACACACAATTTCAAAAGTTTCTGAAACGGAGCATGAATGATATTTTTTATCCAAAGCTATTTTGCAGGTTCTGAAAAGGGGAGTGTTCATGTAGTATTTCGGGTCAGCGGGACAGACCTGTGCAAATCCTAATGCTGACAAAACGTACCACGCAGAAAGTTGACCAACATCCTCGTTTCCGCAGAAGCCGAAGGCACCTGTGCGGTAAGCTTCTTTCTGAACGCGTCTTGTCCAGTATTGTGTTTTGTCAGGCAGACCTAATATATTGAAATAATGTGTTATGTTGTGGCAGGGTTCGTTTGAGTGATTGTAGCTTTCGTTCCAGAGCTTTGAAAGATCAGCTTCTTCAAAAAATCTTTCAAGAAGCTTGATAGTTCTTTTTTCTCCGAAAAGACGGCTTAAGCCAACTACATCGTAGGGCACAAACCATGTCTGCTGGAAAATATTGCTTTCTACAGTACCGATGCCGTCGTAAATATCTCTTTCAAAGCAGAACCAGCCGTTCTTTCTTCTTGAGATAAGAAAACCTAATCTTTTGTTATAGTTTTCAGGATATCTCATTGCTCTTGAAAGGAAATATTCTGAGTCCTCGTTATTGTTTATCTCTTTTGCGAACTGAGAAAGGGTATAGTCTGCAAGGAGAAATTCAAGTGTTTCGCTGATTTTTTTAGGTACAAATGCTTTTTCAAGATACTGCTTGCAATCGGGCCTTAATGATTTGAAGGGTTTTCCGAAAAGCTCTTTTTTGCACAGTGCCGAGGCTTTTGCAATTTCATAAGCCTTTTTGAAATCGTAATTTCTTATTCCTTTTACAAATGCGTCTGCAGTAACAATCAGAGCCGGGTCGCCAACCATACATCCCGCATCAATTCCCATAAGCTCCCATGCGGGTAAGGAGGTGTTTTTGGTTTCTGCAATTTTCAGAAGAGAATTAACCTCATCATTGACGATTTCCGGTTCAATAACTGTAAGGAGAGGAAATTCACTTCTGTATACATCCCAACCGCTGAACATTGTGCGGTGAGTGTAGCTTTCTGTATGGAGGATTTTGCCGTCAAGAGGAAATCTTCCGTCAACATCAGCCATAGTGCGGGGGTCAAGAAGAACATGATAAAGACAGGTGTAGAAAATTTTCAGGTCAGTTTCATCCGTGCCTTCAACCTGAATTTTGCTGAAAGCCTTGTCCCAGGAGTCAAAAGCATTTTTCTCCATTTTGTCAAAATCAAAGGTCGGACATTCGGCCTCAAGATTTTTTCTTGCACCTTCGATGTCAACATACGAGATACCGCATCTTATTTCAAGAGGCTTTTCAAGGCTTCCGAAAGAACAGAGAAGCCCCGCATCTTCGTTTTCAAAAGAAGTTATGTTGTTATCGACGAATTTTTCGTTTGAAAAGAACTGCATTTCTTCAGCCTTTTCTGACATTTCAAGAGAAAAGTAAAAATTATAGGAAATGTTGCCGCCGCCTCTGCCGAAGCCGCCGCCCTTCGGAGTGCAGATAATTTCGCCTTCAATACTTTTTTCTCCCGTGATTTTTATTTTCTGAAAATCGGCATGACCGCCTATTCTCCTTGAAAAATTAAAGATTACTTTTGCATCTGAGTTTTCAGGATAAGAAAATCTCAGCATACCTGTATGAGGAGAAACTGTCGTTTCGGCAGTTATACCGTATCTGTCAAGGAAGACAGAATAATATCCTGCACGGGCAACTTCCTTATCGTGAGAGAAAGGACTTTTCCAACCTTCTTTTCCTTTTGTAAAGGGTACTTCCTCATTACTTCCGCTACGTAAGTCAGTTTTACCTGTGACGGGCATAATCTGCAGGTTGCCAAGGTCACCGTACCAACCGATACCGCTCATGTGGTTGAAGCTGAAGCCTTCGATTGTGTCGTTGCAGTAGTTATACCCTGTTCCGTTGTCACCGCCTGTGATGGTGTCGGGAGAAAGCTGTACCATTCCGCCGGGTGTACATGCACCGGGATGTGTTTTTCCGCCGCCGTGACCTACGTCTGCTTCGCCTACTGTGCCTATTGTGGGGTCTATGTATTTTGCTTTTTCCATTATTGTGCACTCCAAAAAAATTAATATAATTTATTTTATCACAATACTTCTTTTCTTTCAATAACATATTGACAAACTTTTCTTTTCAATGCTACAATTATTTTGTAATGGGCTTTCAGAAGTCCCACTAAAAATTATCATGAGGTGATATTATGAAACTCGGTATTATAAACGGCTGGGAAGAAGGTAACTTCAAGTATGTTCACGATAAAGGCCTTGAAGCAATCGAATTCTGTGTAAACCATAACTACGATGCTGATGAATTTCTTTCAAAAGCAGAAGCAATCAAGGGCTATAGCGAAAAGTACAATGTAGCTGTCGGCTCAATGGGCAGATGGGGTATGACAAGAATTGACGAAAACGGTGAAATTATCCCTGAAGCACTTGAAGCAGATAAAAAAGTTATCACAGCAGCTTCTATTATCGGCTGTCCCGTTTATAACTGCGGTGTTAACTATACTGACAGCAAAAGTTTCTATGAAAACTGCAATATTGCAATTAAATACCTCGGTGAGCTTATCGAATTTGCAAAAGATAAGAATGTAAAAATCGCTACATATAACTGCGATTGGGAAAACTTTGTTGTCGAACCCAAAGCATGGAATGTTGTTATGTCTGCATTGCCTGAACTTGGCATCAAATATGATATTTCTCACTGCCTCGGCAGAGACGGCAATTATTTCCAGGAAATGCTCGATTGGGGCAAAAGATTCTACCATTTCCACCTTAAAGGCTCTGTAAGAAGGCCTGACGGTGACAATTATGATGATGCTCCCGCAGGACTTGATATGATTCAGTGGCCTGCAGTTATGGATATTCTTTATACTATGGACTATGACGGAATGCTTTCAATTGAACCTCATTCACATTATTGGAGAGGCAAGAGAGGTCAATGGGGTATTGATTATTCAATAAACTATTTCAGACCTATGGTTATGCCCGAAAATTACGAGTACGAAGAAAACCCCTATATGCCCTAAAGTTATTATAGCCGTTCGGAAAAATTCCGGACGGTTTTTTGTTTGTTTTTTACTTATTATAAAAAATAACAAATTTATGTAATTGTTAAGGTGAAAGTTTAGAAAGAATTAAAAATTATTTTATCTGTTGACAGTTAATGGAAATAATTTATATAATTGCGTTACAGAATACAAAACGGAAATCAAGGGGGTAATTTTATGAAAATTAAAAAGTTATTGTCAATTATTCTTGCAGTTATTATGGCTCTCGGAGTTTGTTCTGTAATGAATGCTTCTGCTGAAGAAGCAGAACGTACTGTTATTGATTCAGGCTTCTGCGGAGCGCAAGGCGATAATCTTATATGGACTCTTTATGACGATGGCGAGCTTGTTATCAGCGGTGAAGGCGAAACTCCGTTCTATTATATAACAGAAGCATGTATTGAAAAATCTTCTCCGCTTATTCCGCCCTGGTTTGATTATTCTGATGATATCAGGGTTATAACCGTTGAAGAAGGCGTTACAGGTATCGGCTATGATGCTTTCGCACTCCACCCGAGAATGTATCACAGAGTAAATCTTCCGAAAAGTCTTGAATATTATTATTTTGGTTCATTCGCAGCAGAACATCCTGATCGCATCACTTTAGCATGTAGCTATGCAGGAACAAGGTCAGAGTGGGGAAAAGTTGAAAGAAGGGGCGTAACAGGCTTCAGTATTAACGAAGATTATACCGAGGTTATTAATATTAAGCATCGAAACCCCACATACGGATGGGGCATAAGCGACAACGCAACCGATGATATGTATTATAATGGCGAAGAACCTGAAATCTATTGTGAAATTGTTGTTCACACCGATGAGATAACATACAGTAGTCAGCTTGAAAAAGGAGATACAAGAGAATTCCATGTCAGATACTATCCCGGTGAATATTCAGATGCAGAAATTGTGTGGAGAACAGTGGGTGACAGTTGCACATTGGAAAACACAAAATATTCTCCTTCAGGTGTTCCCACATACGCTCAGATAACTTCTGTTACTCACGGAGAATTCACCGTTATTGCAGAACTTGTGGCTCCCGACGGAACCGTTCTTTCTTCCGACAGCGAAGACTTATTCTCCTATGTGCGTGAAGATATGACTTTCAAAGAAAGAGTAGTGGAATTTTTCAGAGGAATGTTCGGTACGGCTTCATTCTATCTGTATATGCTTAACCTTATCGCAATGCTTTTCGGTATGTCATTTTTCGGATGATATAAATAGCTGAAAAGTCAGAAATATAAAGAAAAGGAGCTGATTCATCAGGTGAATCAGCTCCTTTATCAGTTGCGTTATAACTGATAAAACTTGTTATTTTATACAAAAACAAAAGCTATAAAAAGCCGTGGTAACAACGAGATGTAAAAATTCAAAAAAATACAAAATTTTTATTTACAGATAAAATATTTGTGTGCTATAATATTGTCGTAAATTTTAAAGCGTTACCTTTTGGTAACGGAAGGAGTCTTTTAAAATGAAAAAATTGTACGAAGGCAAAACTAAAAACGTTCTTCTTGACGAAGAAACAGGCATTGTTCATCTTTTCTTCAAAGATTCAGCAACAGGTGAAAACGGCGTTTTCGACCCCGGCTCAAACACAGTAGGCGGCAGCGTTGAAGGTAAAGGTAAAATCGGCCTTGCTATTTCAAAATATTTCTTCGAACTTATGGAGAAAAACGGCATTCCCACACACTTTATCGATGCTAATGTTGAAGAAGGTCTTATGAAGGTTCGTAACCTTACAGTTCCGCCCCTTGAATTTGTTCTTCGTTACTATACAGCAGGTAGCTTCTGCCGTCGTTTCGATATCGAAGAAGGCATTGCATTTGACCCCTGCTATAAAGAAGTTACTCTCAAGAGCGATGCACAGGGTGACCCCCTTGTTACAGAAAGAATCTGTCTTATGAAGGGTATTCTCAAAGAAGGTCAGTATGATGAAGCTCTCGACGTTGTTGAAAAAGTCGGTGCAGTTCTCAGAGAAGAGCTTGCAGCTCTTAACCTTCAGCTTATCGACTTCAAAATCGAAGTTGGTTATGATGAAAACGGCAAGATTTACGTTGCTGACGAAATCACACCCGATATCTGGAGAGTCAAAGACGAAAACGGCAACATCCCCAACCAGATTGATTGCTCAAAAATGCTTCTTGAAAAACTTTCAAAATAAGTTTATAAAAACACAAAGGCTATCTCAGAAACGAGATAGCCTTTGTGTTTTTTTTGAGATGAAAGGAAATTATTTTTCGTCAGTTAAACCTAAAATATAATCTGTTGTTGTGTTATAGTGCTTTGCAAGTGCAATTAAAATCGCAGTCGGAATATCGCGCTGTCCTAACTCGTAGTTACTGTAAACCTGTTGAGAGCAACTCAGGATTTCTGCCATCTGTTTTTGTGTTATATCGTTGTCTTCACGCAAATCTCTGATTCGTCTGTACATTATCATCACCGATAATAGTATATGCTACAACAAAATGCGGTATTGACTTTTACTGCAATTTGCAGTAAAATGGTATTACAAAATAAAAACACGGCATAAATTGCCAAAAAGGAGAGTAAAATATGAAAAAATTTTTAGCAACACTTTTGTCAGTAGCAGTTCTTTTAACCTTTGCAGTTTTTGCAATTGGTAGCGGTGATGATGAAGCGACAGTTTCGGATGGCGACAGTGCAGTTGCAGATGAAGTAACGGAAAAACAAAAAAATTTAACTGTAAATGCAGGTGAAGTTCTTGAAGCAGGTAAACTGAAAATTACATATGTTGCATCCGGCGAGTATAAAGATTATTCTGAATATTTAGCTCCGAAAGACGGATACAAAATTATCTACATTGACTTAAAAGCTGAAAATATTGGCAGTGAAGATGCATATATTTCAACTTTTGAATTCACATGTTATGCTGATGATAAAGCGATGGAATCGTATTACGGGGCAGGCGATGACATCTCAGCAACGCTTTCAACAGGCAGAAGCACATCAGGCAAAGTTTACTTTGAAGTTCCTGTTAATGCTGAAAACATAGAAATTGAATATGAAACTGATTATTGGGAAAACGAAAAAGCAATTTTTGTTGTTAAGTGATTTAATTACTAAAGGAGTTCAGAGATGAACTCCTTTTCACTATGAGATATAATTTGAAATGAAGTTGAAAAAGAATGCATTTATATTTTTAAATATTGTTGTTCCGTTGATTTTGGGCTTAATAATATATGTATTTATGAAAAATGGTACATATATAAATACTTTTTTAAAAACAGAATCTGATTATTATCCCGAATCAATTTTAGGGGTGTTTATTGTAAATTGGTTTTGTGATTTTCTCTGGGCATATGCTTTGCTTTTTTTGTTGTATTTTGTGTTGTTTCCTTTTCAAAACAGAATTGCTATTTCATCTGTTATGACATTTGTTCTTGGAACGATATTAGAAATATTACAAAAATTCGATGTATTAACAGGAACTTTTGATTGGTGGGATATTGTTATTGAGACAATTGCAGTAATTGTTTCAGTAATAAATTTATTTTTTATAAACAAAAAATTTGCAACTGAAAAATAAAGGCTATCTCAGAAACGAGATAGCCTTTATTTTATATATTGTTTGGTGTTTTTACCCCTCAACATTGTCTCCGTCAGGGTCGCAGGCGTAACAGAAAAAGTCATATTGGTCGTTTGTTTTCTTCGGGCAGGTATCATTTTTACCCATGCAGTAGTATTTGCCGTCAGAAGAATACGAATCTTCAACTACTTTGTGCGTGATTGTTTCTACGGTGGCGTCAGCAGTTGTGTCTGTTTCTGTCTTGTCTGTGTTGCAGCTGCAAAGTGAAATGCACAGCAATGTTGCGGCGATTAAAATAAGTGTAATTTTTTTCATAGAGTCAGTCCTCCGTTCTTTGAAATTCAGTTTTTGTTGCGGAGATTAATTTTTTCTTCAATCTTTCTGAGCAGTTTTTCTTCATCTTCTTCTGAATCGCTTATTAAGCAATCAATTGCACATAAAGCCTCAGTTGCCTCGGCGTCATCATGGCAGAATTCACTGTCAAAATCATATTCAATGCCGTCGATAGTAATTTCACGGCAATAATCATAACTTATAAAACTGAAAGTTTTAAAGCTGTCAACTCCGAGTTCTTTTATAAGAACAAAATAATTGTCAACTATTTCTTCATATAATTCTACAGTATAATCATTCATCAGATATGCTCCTTTGCATGAAAGAAGTTCAGGTTTCATTAAGAAAGAAAAATCGACAAGCTTCTGCAGAAACTTGCCGATTATTGGCGGAGAGCAAGGGATTCGAACCCTCGAAACCGCTTTGACGGTTTACACGATTTCCAATCGTGCTCCTTCGGCCAGCTCGGACAACTCTCCAAAAATATTGTGTATTCACAACAACAGATATTATATATAATTTACGCTTAAAAATCAAGGGAATTTCCTATTTTTTTAAAATTTTAATGAATAAATCAAAATTATACTTGTATATTCTGTTAAAATGTTATACAATGTATCTGTTATATTCCGTTTTGCGGAAACAAATTTAAGAAAAGGATTGAAATGAATGGCTAAGAAAGAAGAAGTTTCAAAAGCTGAACTCTATCGTAAGGAGCGTAAAGAGCGTCTTGCGAAAGAAGCAAAGAAAAATGCAAAGCGTAATGCGAAAGTTGCAAAAATCAAGAGAGTAGCATTAAAAGTTGTTGCAGTTGTTGCTGCAGTTGCAATCGTTGCAAGTGCTACAATTGCAATCGTGAATTACACAGGCTCACAGATTTTTAAATCAACAGTTGCAAAAGCAGGCGATGTAAAAATCTCAACAAGCGAATTCCAGTATTATTACCGTACAACATATGCAAACCTTGTTTCAACTGCAGCTCAGACTGACCAGCAGTACGGTGAAGGTTATTATGCACAGAATCAGGGCTTTGATTACACAGCTCTTCCTTCAGAACAGTCTTTCCCCAACGAAATGCTTCCTGAAGATGAAACAAAGACATACGAAACATGGGATGATTATCTTACTGATTCAACAATTTCATCTATCCAGTATCTCTATGCTTTAGCAAGTGAAGCTGAAAAAGCAAATGTCACTCTCACAGAAGATGAGGAAAAAGCAATTACTGACCAGATTGAAGAAATCAGAACAACTGCTACTGAAAACGGTGCATCTATCAATGCATATCTTCGTATGACTTACGGTTCAGGCGTCAACGAAAACAGCATGAAAACATGGATGCTCAGAGATGCTCTTGCACAGAAATACGCTGAAGCAAAACAGAAAGAACTTTATGACAGCTACAAGACTGAAGAAGTCAATGCTGAATATGAAAAGAATAAGGAAACTTATGCATATGCAGACTTCCGTCTCTATGTATTCAATGTTGACACATCAGAAATAAAAGACGGAACATCAGAATCTGAAGCAGAAAAAATCAAGAAATCTGCTCAGGATAAAGCTAAAAAAGAAGCTGAAGAATTCCTTAAGAATATCAAGACAGAGGCAGATTTTGTAAAAGCAGCAGATGAACTTGACAAGTCCAAGGAAAAAGAAGAAGAACTCAGTTCTATGACTTCTGCTGAAGAAACAACAATGTTTGAAAAAGCTCAATACAAAGTTCTTGAGGAAGCATTCGGTGAAGAAAATGCAAAGTGGGCATTCTCATCAGCTCGTAAAAAAGGCGAGAAGAAAGTTTTTGCATATTCTGAAAACGGTGAAATTACAAACTACTATGCAATTTTTGTTCTCAAACCCGCTTACAGAGATGAAGCAGTCGGCAGTGACATCAAAGCTTATACTTTCTCATACACTTCTTCCAACGCAGCAACATCAAAAGTTGATGATGCAACTAAGAAAGAAATTAAAGCAAAGGCACAGTCAATTGTTACCCACTGGAATGAACATGACGGTAAAACAGGCACACCTGAAAGCTTTGCAGGTATGGCAGCTCATATGTTCCCTGACGACACATCAATTGTTTGCTCAGACTACAATGATTACACAACAGGCACACTTCCTGAAAAAGTTGATAAATGGGCAGCTGATAAAGCAAGAAAACACGGCGACGTTGCTCTTATTGAAACAGATACAGCCTGCTATGTAGTTTATTACGATGCAAAGAATGTAGAATCAAACTGGCAGATGGCAGTAAGACAGTCAATGAGCGAAGAAGCATACCTCAGCTACGAAGAAGGTATTCTTGAAGCAGAAGAATATGCAATCGAAAAAGACGGCTTTATTATGAAAACTGCTCTCAAATTGCAGAAGTCAAAAATTAACAGAGAAGTTAAGACTTATCTTTACAGTGTAATGCAGAGCATGCAGTCAAGCAACACAATGACATATTAATTTGATTTTATTCACCTGTGAGAATCTCAGATTTCTCACAGGTGAAGTTTTTATCAAAATGGGTAAAATGCATAAAAATACATGTCAGATATTTGACATTATTTATATAATGCTATAAATGTTCGTTTTTTTGACATTATTTTATTGACATCCGGTAATAAAAGGTATATTATTCTTATTGTTAGCCGGAGGTGCATAAAAATGGGGGATAATACGTTCAGACAGCACGAGTATATTGTCAAAGCAAAACAAAAAGAAAATGGCGGCGTCAGCTATTCTATATTTCTTGTTGAAAACGTTTCAGATATAGTTGTGTCAATTGAAGATGTTTCAGAGAATAAAAATAAAGCGGAAAATTTCTGCAGTTTTCTCAACAGAAATAATATTTCTCCGATTCATTTACATGATGTGTTTGAAGATTATTTTTATTGTTAAAACAAAACTATTGCAACCTTTTGCAGTTTGTGATATGCTGATAAAAAAGGAGGTATTATAATGAGTTGGTTTGATAATTTCCTGAACAAAGTAGAGTATATAAGACCGTGTTATATGATACCGTTTCTTGTGTCGGTGTCTATGTGCATTTCGTCACTTCTTGCACCTCTTTCGGGTGAAGAGCTTACACATAAGTTTGTTAAACCTGATGAAAAAGTATTTACAGGTGAAACTATGGAAATTACTTCCGATTACGTGATTGTAATCGGTGAGAATGCTTCTGCTTCTGAAAAGAATGCGGCAGAAAAATTGAAGCAATATCTCAATGAAATAAGCGGTATGGAGCTTCGTATTGTAAGCGATTCAACTGAAGAATCAGAAAAGGAGATTATTATAGGTAAAACTTTGCGTGAAGGCACTTCTTACACAATAGACCGTGCAAATCTCGGAGATGACGGGGTTGTAATTAAAACTGTAGGTGAAAAAATAGTTCTTTCAGGTGCTGAACAACGAGGTGCGATTTACGCTGTCTACACTTTCCTTGAAGAGTATTTTGGTTGTCGTTGGTTTACACACGACCTCACAGTTATTCCGAAAGCTGAAAAGCTTATTATTCCCGAAGTTATTGATTATACGTATGTGCCGTCAATCATTTTCAGAGAAACTGACTGGATAAGCCCTGCAATGAGCAATGAATATAAAGTTGCCAATAAGCTTAACGATAATGTTTACGGAGTGATTTCCGAAGAATATGGCTCAGGTATTTCATATGCAGGTTCATTTTGTCACACAATGGCATACCTTATAGATACAAATCTTTTTGAAACAGAGCCTGAACTTTTTGCATATGGTGTGAAAACAAGAACAAGAACGATTGACCAGCCATGTCTTACAAACCCCAGAACACTTGAACTTGCAATTCAGGGTGTCCGTAAATGGCTCAGCGAAAACCCCGGTGCTAAAATCGTTTCAGTAACACAGAACGATAATCAGAACTACTGCGTGTGCGAAAATTGCAAAAAAGTTGATAAAGAAGAGGGTAGCCAGGCAGGAACAATGCTTCGCTTTGTGAATGCTATTGCAGATGATATCAAGGAAGATTATCCCGATGTATTGGTTGATACTTTTGCTTATCAGTACACTCGTAAGCCTCCGAAAATCACAGTTCCCCGCGATAACGTAATTGTTCGTCTCTGTTCTATTGAATGTAAATTCTCAACACCTCTTGACAGCGGTGTTATCAAGGAAAATGATGAATTTGCAAAAGATATCAAAAAATGGAGCGAACTGAGCAATAATCTCTTTATATGGGACTATACAACAAACTACTCTCACTATCTTGCCCCCTTTGCTGATTTTGATGTTTTACAGGCTAATATGCAGTTCTTTGTTGAAAACAATGTAATCGGTATGTATGAAGAGGGTAACTACACTGCAGCGGAATCAGATGGTGAATTTGCAGAACTCCGTTGCTATCTGCTTGCAAAACTTATGTGGGATCCTTCCTGTGATATAGACCGTCATATGTATGAATTCTGCGAAGCTTATTACGGTAGCGGTGCGCAGGGAATAATCGATTTCATAAACTACATAGATGAAAACAGCGGCGGTATTTCTGTTGACCTTGAACCCTGGTGGATAACTCCCATTCCTAACAGAATTGATATAAGAAACGGTCTTACAATTTATGCACCCGTAACAAGCCAGACAACTCTTCGTGCAGATAAAGACGATGTTAAAAAGATTGACGCTATGTGGCAGACTGCAAAAGACGGTGCAAAAACAGAAGAACAGCTTGATAACGTGCTCAGAAGTGAACTCTGCTGGAGATACTGGAAAGCATGTGCAAGAGTGGGAGAATTTGCAACAAAAGATACAGATTCGACAATAGAAATCAACAAAGCTCTTTATGACGATTTCGTAAAATTCGGAATCAGACGTCTTTGCGAAGGTGAAGGCGGATATATGAAGGAAACTCCTGATTTTACGGTAAGTCCCAACAGATGGAAATAAATATTTCCTGAAATATGAAAAAGCACTTTAAAAATATTTACATTTGTGATATAATAAAATGCAATACTTATAGGAGATGTTTATTTTATGTATGATATAGCGGTTATAGGTGCAGGTCCTGCAGGACTTACATCGGCTCTTTATGCACTTCGTGCAGATAAAACCGTTGTTGTGCTTGAAAAGGCAACTTTCGGAGGTCAAATTACTTTTTCTCCGAAACTTGAGAATTATCCCGGCACAGGTACACTGAGCGGTAACGAATTTGCATCCAAGCTTGTTGAGCAGGTTATGGAGCAGGGGGCAGACATTGAGCTTGAAGACGTTGTGTCTGTTTCGAAAAACGGTGATGTTTTCACAGTAGTTACTGAAGATACAGAGTATGAAGCAAAAAGTGTTATTATTGCAACAGGTGCACGTCACAGAATGTTAGGCCTTGAAAATGAAGAAAATTTAGTAGGCAATGGCATTTCTTTCTGTGCAGTATGCGACGGTGCTTTTTATAAAGACCAGACAGTTGCGGTAATCGGCGGCGGTAACTCTGCTTTGCAGGAAGCGTTGCTTTTAAGTTCACTTTGTAAAAAAGTTTACGTTGTTCAGAATCTTGCTTTCCTTACAGGCGAAGAAAGGCTTGCAAAAGAGCTTGAATCAAAAGACAATGTTGAAATTATTCTTTCAAATGTTGTTGTGAAATTCAATGGTGAGGATGAGCTTCAGTCCATAGTTGTTAAAAATACAGAAACGGAAGAAGAAAAAACAATAACTATTGACGGCGTGTTTATTGCTATTGGTTTAATACCGCAGAATGATGCTTTTGCGGAATTAATAAATCTCGATTCCTACGGCTATGCCGATTCGGGTGAGGACTGTACCACCAGAACAGAAGGCATTTTTGTTGCAGGTGATTGCAGAAAGAAAAAAATACGTCAGGTAGCTACAGCAGTCGGTGACGGTGCAGTTGCGGCACTTGCAGCTTGTAATTACATTGACGAAAAATTTTAAATCAGAGAGGTAAATCACAATGAAAAAGAAGTTAGTAAAAATCATTGCACTTGTAATGTCTTTTGCATTACTTTTAAGTGTAGGTGCTGTTGTTCCCGCATCAGCAGAGGATGAAGTTGCAGAAGTAAGCAAAATTGAAAAAGGCTTTTTCGATTTTACAGATGTGCTTGTAAACGGTCTTGTAAGTGCAATCGCTTCAATTATTCCGAAACCGCAGAGCTGGATTAATGAAGCAGATTACGTGAGCGAATATGTACCTGCAGGCACAGCAACATTCCTTGATGCTCCTGCAGCAGGTGCAAAATGGTCTTTAGGTTATGCGCAGAACTCAATTATCGAAGGTCAGCACGTAATCGGAAGCCAGCATTACGTTTCAGGCGGTATTTCAATTACTGCAAAATATCCCACAGAAATTATTGATGATTCAAAAGTACGCGTAGTTGCAATGAATGACGGTTCAGGCAGAGGTACAGTTGTTTTTGCTGTTCTTGATGCTTACGGCCTTGCAAACAACGATGTACGTGAAATCCGTAAGAGAATTGACGAATTTGCAAAGAAGAACAACATTGTCAGCGTAAACGTTGCAGTTCTTCATCAGCACAGTGCAGTTGATACATTCGGTATGAACGGTAATATCATTCAGGCTGTATTGCTCAATCCCGTTATCAATTTCATCAACGGCCTTGCAGGTACAACTGTTTTTGAATTACACAACGGTAAAAATGATGCATTCCAGAGCAATCTCTTTGATGTAACTGTTGATACAATTGAAACTGCAGTTGCACAGATGGAAACAGGTACACTCTATTACGGTGAAGTTGATGTTGAAGAATATGTAAGAGACAAACGTCCGCCTTATGCTCTTGAAAATACACTCAACCGTTTCCGTTTTGATCCTGATAATGCAGACAGCAAAGAAACATGGTTCTCAACTTCAGAAATTCACTGCGTAGGTAACGGCGTTCAGGGCACTCAGATTACTGCTGACTATCCCTACTATATGGAAGAATATGTAAACGAAAATGCAAATGCAAACTTTATGCTCCTTCTTGGTGCAGAGCTTGCAACAAGCCAGCGTCATGAACCCTTTGAGAACGAAGATTATCAGGGCAAGGAAGGCTACATGATTCTCGGCGAAAAACTCGGTGAAAAACTTGCTTCAATCACAGAAGAAAGAGAAGTTGCTCCTCTTCTTAACATCACTCACAAAGAAATCAAGCTTGAAATCGAAAATCAGATTATGCACCTTGCTGCAAAAGCAGGTCTCTTTGAAAATCAGGCTGTTATTACTGCAGACGGCGTAAAAGTTGTTTCAGAAATCGGCTACATGGAAATCGGTACAGATTTAGCAGTAGCTCTTGTTCCCGGCGAGCTTGAAGCATCAATCGCTTTCGGCGGCGGACTTACAAAAGATGAAGCATGGAGAGGCGAAGATTGGAAATACGATTCAATCCAGACTCTTGTAGGCGACAGAGAGCTTCTTGTATTCGGCCTTTGTAACGACCAGGTTGGCTACATCGTTCCCACAAACGATTATATGCCTATGCTCTGGGAAGACAGCAAATCAATCGAATTTGTATCTCTCGGCAGTCAGACAGCTATCACTTACATGGATGAACTCACAGCACTCATTAAATCTAAATAAGTTTTCAAAAGTCAAACCCGTGGATTTAAAAATTCCACGGGTTTGACTTTTGTATCGTATTGAATTAAAACATTTTATATGACTCTTTTAATGCGGGGTAAAGTGTACGGTAGATTGAATAGAAGTGCATATATTTTTCGTGGTGGGATTTATTGTATTCATAAATCTCACCGCTTTTTACTGTCTTTTCGCAAGCTTCTTCAACTGAAGAATAAACTCCTGCCGCACATCCGCCGAGTAAAGCTGCACCTAAAACTGCACCTTCACTTGTCTGCATTGTTTTGATATTTACGCCGTAAACATCAGAGAACATTTCTCTCCAGAAAGTGCTTTTTGCACCGCCGCCGCAAAGCGCCATATCACCAACTTCAATTGAGTTTTCTTTTAAAACTTCAAGGCAATCGTAAAGAGAATATGCAACGCCCTCCATAACTGCTCTTGCCATATGGAGCTTTGTGTGAATTGCGGAAAGTCCGAAGAATACACCGCGTGCTGAAGTGTCAAGTATAGGGCTTCTTTCGCCCATAAGGTAGGGAAGATAAATAAGATTATCACATCCGATGGGGATTTCAGAAGAAAGCTTGTCAAGTTCTTTGTAATCATATTCACTTGCTATCTGTGAACGGAACCAGTTGAGTGACAAGCCGGCAGCTTGCGTCACACCCATAACATGCCAGCAACCGGGCACAGCACAACAGAAGGTGTGGATTCTTCCTTGCTTGTCAATCTGAGGCGTGTCTGTATGTGCAAATACAACTCCGCTTGTGCCGATTGTTGTAAAGGCTTTTCCTTTACAACAAACACCCATACCTATTGCGGCACATGCGTTGTCACCACCGCCACCGCCGATAACAATTCCTGCATTCAGACCTAATTCTTCGGCAATATCTTCTTTAAGATATCCTGTAACTTCAGGACTTTCGTAAACTTTCGGCAAAAGAGATAAATCAATGCCAAGCTTTTTACAAACCTCTTCGCTCCAGTTTCTCTTCGGAATGTCAAGAAGCTGTGTGCCCGAAGCATCTGAAACTTCTGTTGCAAATTCACCTGAAAGTAAGTATCTGATATAATCTTTAGGCAGAAGAATCTTTTTGCATTTTGCGTAGTTTTCAGGTTCGTTTTCCTGAACCCAGAGAATTTTACCTGCTGTAAATCCTTCAAGAGCAGGGTTTGCGGTAATTTCAATAAGTCTTTCCTTGCCGATGATATCTTCAATTTTACGGCATTGTGCAGTCGTTCTGCCGTCACACCAGAGAATAGCGTTTCTGATAACCTCGTTGGTTTCGTCGAGCATCACAAGCCCGTGCATCTGTCCCGAAAGACCGATGCTGACAATATCTTTCTTGTCAACTCCGCTTTTCGTTACAACATTTTTTATCGTTGATTTAACAGCGTCCCACCAATCGTGAGGATTCTGTTCAGCCCAACCGTTCTGCGGTTGGATAAGGGGATATTCTTTAGTTTCATCAGCAATTACGTTGCCACTTTCGTCAAACAGAACGGTTTTTGTGCCTGTCGTGCCGACGTCTGTTCCTAACAAATATCTCATTTTATTTCAATCCTTTCGCAAGCGTAGCCGAGAAGTCTGTCGCTGACAGAATCAGGCTGATGACCGCCCACAAAGAGGGTGATGCTGCCGTCAGGTTCTGCTCGTTTTCCGTCATCGAGTACGGCCTTAATCCAATATCTGTCAATTTCCGTTTGGACAGTTTTGGTTTCACCCTTATCAAGTTCAACAGTTGCAACAGCGCAAAGCTGGAAATGCGGTGTAACTGTTCTTGAATCCGAATATTTCGCATAAACCTGAACCTTGTCTTTGCCTTTGACTTTGCCTGTGTTTGTAACGTCAACACTTAATTTAATTGTATTTTCGTCAGCTGAAATAACTTTCGTGTTGCTGTATGCAAAAGAAGTGTATGAAAGACCGTAACCGAAGGGGAAGAGAGCTTCACCGTCAATATATCTGTATGTTCTGCCCATCATGCTGTAATCAGTAAAGTCAGGTATAGCGTGGTCACCTTTGTAAATAGTAACGGGAAGTTTACCGCAGGGTGAAGTTTCGCCTGCAAGAAGTCGTGATACAGCAAGTCCGCCGAGAGCGCCGGGATACCATGCGTGGATAATTGCCTTTGCGTGATTTGTTACTTTTTCGCCAAGGTCAACAGAGCTTCCGCAAAGAAGCACAACAACAACGTTTTCGCAAACATCGCACACTGCTTCAGCAAGCTTCTGTTGTGTTTTGGGGAGATAAACTGACTTTTTGTCACCGCAAGCAGTGTAATCGTTATCAAAGCCTGTGTCTTCACCTTCAATTGACTGGTCAAGTCCGAGAGCAAGCACAGTAATATCAGCTTCTGCTGCTGCACCTACACCATCACTTATCATATTTGCAAATCCGCCCCAGTCGTTAAGGTTTTCAAGGCAATAGTTGCAGCCTCTTTCAACTGTGATACGTGCGTTTTCGAATTTTCTGCGAATGCCGTCAGCAATAGTAACATATTCTGAAGCGTAGCCGTTGTAGTTACCTTCAAGAGCCGTAACTGACATTGCGTTAGGACCGACAACTGCAATTTTCTTTTCAACATTCTTGTCAAGAGGTAAGAAGTTGTCCTGATTTTTAAGAAGAACAAGGCATTCTTCAGCCGTTTTAAGGTTTAAATCTCTGTGCTCTTTGCAGTCAAGCTTATCGTAGCTTATATCTGAATACGGTCTTACTTCTTCAAATTCACCAAGAAGATGACGGATAGTATAGAGTCTTTCGCAAGCTGCTGTAATATCATCGTCATCAATAAGGTCCTGCTCATAAGCTTCCACGAGGCTTGAGAATGTGTCACCACAGTTAAGCTCACAACCACTCTTGAGTGCAAGAGCAGCTGCTTCAACAGCGTTTTCGGCGCATTTGTGGAATTTCCAGATGTCGCCTAATGCACCGCAGTCAGAAACAAAGTAACCGTCAAAGCCCCAGTCGTTGCGGAGAACCTTTTCAATAAGGTATGAATGTGCACAGCAGGGTTCACCGTTTGTGCGGTTGTATGCACCCATAACGCCTGCAACGCCGCCCTCTTTAACTGTTTTTTCAAAAGCAGGAAGATATGTTTCCCAAAGGTCGTGCATAGAAATTTTTGCATCGAAACCGTGTCTGTCTTTTTCAGGACCTGAATGACCTGCGTAATGCTTTGAGCAGGCGGTGGCTTTCAGAAATTCGCCATCACCCTGAATACCTTTGATAAATGCTTTTCCAAGAACAGAAGTCAGAAACGGATCTTCACCGAAGGTTTCCTGTCCGCGACCCCAACGCGGGTCACGTACAATGTTGATGTTAGGAGCCCAGAAAGTAATTCCCTTGAAAATATCAAAATCGCCGTATTCAACGTGTTTATTGTACTTGATACGTCCCTCTGTTGAAATTACATCAGCAACTTCGTTTACAAGTTCGGGGTTAAAAGTTGCAGCCATTGCGATTGCGTGAGGGAAAACTGTTGCGGTGCCGGCTCTGGCAACACCGTGTGAGCCTTCATTCCACCAGTTATATGCGTTGATGCCCAATCTTTCAATGGCAGGTGAGTTGAAAAGAAGCTGTGACATTTTTTCTTCAGGTGTCATCCGTGCAACGAGGGCTTTTGCTCTTTCTCTTGCAGTAATTTTATCCATTATATTTTTCCTCCGTCAGAACATTATGCTGTTGAGAATATTTTCAAGATATTCCTGTCGTCCGCTGGGAACACACTCAAATTCGCCGAGACCTTTTGCGTGTGATTCAAGTTCCTCAATAGTAACTGTTTTATCAGAAATCTTCTTGCCGATACCTGTTTCATAGCTTGAATATCTCTGTTTTACGAATTCGTCGATTCTGCAGTCTTCAATCATTTTTGCCGCAATGCGAAGACCGAGAGCAAATGAATCCATACCGGCGATATAGGAATATGCGATATCTTCAGGTGTGTTTGAACCGCGGCGTGTTTTAGCATCGAAGTTAAGACCGCCGTTTGTGAATCCGCCTGCACGGATAACTTCGAGCATGCACATTGCAGTTTCGTAAACATTTGTGGGGAACTGGTCTGTATCCCATCCGAGCTGTAAATCGCCCTGATTAGCGTCAATTGAACCGAAAACGCCGTTGATTCTTGCAACTGCAAGCTCGTGCTGGAATGTATGACCTGCAAGTGTTGCGTGGTTTGCTTCAATATTGAGTCTGAAATCATTCATAAGGTCATATTTCTGAAGGAAACCGATAACTGTTGCAGCATCAAAGTCGTACTGATGTTTTGTAGGTTCTTTCGGCTTGGGTTCAATGTAGAAATCGCCTTTGAAGCCGATTGAGCGTGCATACTGTGATGTAAGCTTAAGGAGGAACCCTAAATTATCAAGCTCTTTTCCCATGTCGGTGTTAAGGAGTGTTTCATATCCTTCACGTCCGCCCCAGTAAACGTAGCCGTTACCGCCGAGTCTGACTGTGATTTCCATAGCCTTTTTAATCTGCGCAGCTGCATAAGCAAAAGCATCAGCCTCAGGAGAGGTGCCTGCACCGTGCATATATCTGGGGTGATTGAAGCAGTTTGCAGTGCCCCAGAGAAGCTTCTTGTTGTTTTCTTTCATAAGCTTTTCAAGAAGTTCAGCAATTTCATCAAGGTTTTTATTGCTTTCTTCAAGGGTTTTACCTTCGGGAGCGATATCTCTGTCGTGGAAACAGAAATAGTCAATAGAAAGCTTGTTCATAAGTTCAAAAGCGGCGTAAGCTTTGTTTTTGTAAATTTCCATCGGAGTCTGACCGCCGAAATCTTTGTTTATTGTACCGCGGCCGAACATATCCGTGCCTTCAGCGCACATTGTGTGCCAATAAGAAAGTGCAAATTTAAGATGCTCTCTCATCGGTTTGCCGAGTATGATTTCATCAGGGTTGTAATGATGGAAAGCAAGCATATTTCTGCTGTCTTTACCTTCATATTTTATTACGGGGATTGTCGGAAAAAATTCCATAAAAATGCCTCCTTATATTAATATAAGAAAAGTATATCATAAAGTACTTGTCTCTTCTCGACAAATATGGTATAGTAATAGACAAAATTAGTTATTTGTTTATGAAAATTCACTTAACAATGAATTTTTCACGTCAAAATTTGCTATCAGGTGATAAAAATGTTTTATGAAATGCGCCATCCTGTGGATGTGGATTACTTTACTGTGGAAAGAGGGGAGAATTTTTCCTTTCCGTCGCATATACATTATCATTTCGAAATTATAATGCTTACAGAGGGTGAAATGACTGTTTCGGTAGGAAATAAAGAATATTGTCTTACTCCGGGCAAGGGGATTCTTGTTTTTCCTAATCAGATTCATTCTCTTGTATCAGCCGGTAACAGCCGTCATGTTTTATGCGTGTTCACGCCGAAATTGGTAAACTACTTTTTTAAATCAAAACACAGAACTTTGCCCCAAAACAATATTTTTGATTTACCGTCATATTGTGTTGAAATGCTGACAGCTCTGAACGAAACAGATAATATCAGCAAGGTTAAAGGATTGTTGTATATTCTGTGCGGTGTTTTTGATGAGCAGGCGGTTTATGAAGATGTTAAAAGGGATGAGGAAAGCCGCCTTTTACATAAGATTTTTGAATTTATTGACAATCATTTTCAAGATGACTGTTCGTTGGAAAATCTTGCAGATGAGGTGTCATACAGTTATGCCTATGTTTCGAAATATTTTAAGCAGACAGTAGGTATGTCATATAACAGTTATGTGAATTATTACCGCATAAGTGAGGTTTGCTATCGCCTTGATAATACAGAAAACAGCATCCTTGAAATCAGTGATGAATGCGGATTCAGGAGCTTGCGCTCAATGAACAGAAATTTCAAAAAGCAGATGAATTGTACCCCTGCAGAATACAGAAAACGTTCAGAAAAGAATTAAAAAAATTAAGAATTATATAAATTTCTGAATATTACAGAAGTTGTTTGACATTTCTTAAAGAAAGTGATACAATATTTCCGAAGATTGGTCACATGGCAAATCTTTGAATTGTCATAGCGGTTGCAGTAAAATGAAAAATTTTATGTAATCGCAAAAAATTTCAAGGAGGAAATTAAAATGAAAAAAATCTTAGCAATTGCATTGAGCGTAGTAATGCTTCTCGGCATTATCCCGTTCGCAGCAATGGCAGCAGATGTTGACTTCGTGTTTGACTTTGTAGCAGACAAAACAGAAGTTAAAGCAGGCGACGAAGTAACAGTAACACTTAATGTTACAGGAACAGCGGACGCACTTTCAGCAGGTTGGCAGTTCGAACTTG
>JAGBHV010000067.1 GCA_017935325.1 Clostridia bacterium | reverse complement strand
TATTAAAAAACACCTTCTTATGCTTTTCAAGATAGGTCTTATGCATCATTCCCCATTTACCAAGGGTAACGCTTGCTTCTTCGGGTGGCAATACGAGATTCGGGATGAAATAGTCGCCGACTCTGCGGTAGGTTATCTTTGATTCGTTTTCCATAATTGTCATCCTTTCTTGTTTTCGATAAAAGTGTCGTATGTAAATCTTGCTCCGAGCCTAAAGCCGGATATAAAACTGTCAGCATTGCTTGTTGTTGAAAATTCAATATAGGCACTGACATAGTTTTGAAATAAATTTTTATCCTCACCGTTTAATCTTGCGGTAAGCTGTTCTTCTTTTTCGACAAGCTTACTCAATTTTTTCTTAAGTTTAGGTGTTAATTCCGAATTAACTTCTTGCGGCTCAATATTGCCGTAATAGAAATCCTCTATGATATTAGTCATAATATCACCACTTTCAATTTTTACTTTTATCAATGATTTTCAATAACAGCTCATCAACATCCTCTGTGGGCAAATCCTCAGCCAAGAGCATATTGCGAAACTCATTCATGCCATTGATAAGTAAGTTGCACTCAAAATCCGTAAACTTGATTTTTGTCTTTCTGCTCATAAAAATGACCTCCTGTTATTTGGTAGCTTCATTCTACCTTATAACAAGAGGTTAGTCGAATGTGTGGATTTGGATATAAAAAGAAAAGAGAGAAAAGTGTTAAACTCTTCTCTCTACTCTTTGACACATCGCAATGCTCGTACTATTAAGTTAGTGTCCTTAGGAGTACGGCGCATTGAAACCCTGCTTTTTTTATTGTATCTTATTTGTTAAAATCTCTTACTGAATCGTAGAGTTCGTAGAATTTGCCGTAGATATCTGATGCTGCGTGACCACCGATTGATGTAAGACCCCAGCTGTCGCCGAATGAGAGTTCATCATCTTCTGCATCGTAGTTAAGACGGAGATATACGAAATCATCGTCTGCCATGATGTAACCGAGAGCATCGTTTACAAGGTCGAATACAAGGATTTCGTCGTTTTCGTCTGCAATCATTTCATAAGCACTCTTATATTTGAAGCCTTCCATTGTAGGACCGCCTACGATAAGTTCTGCATATGTTTCGCCGGGACAAAGAACGATTTTAAGGTCTTTACCAAGTTCCATGTAACCTACTTCTGTTGAAGCTACGATGTTGCCTTCTGCATCTTCGTACATTACGTTATTTGCAAGTGAGAGTTTACCGAAAGCTCTGTAAACGCCGTTTTCAACAGGAACAAGGTACTCTGTAAGTTTAACGTTGAGGATAGGTTCAACAACTTTTGTTTCGCCTTCAATTCCGCCTTCGTACCAGGGAGTGTAACCTTCACTGTCTTTTGCAAGAGCTTCTCTTTCTTCATCGATGATGCCTGAAGCTTTGATTTCTTCTTCTGTCATACCGATAGAAAGGAGCATATAGCCGATTTCCTGACCGTAACGGATTGTGCAGTCAACTCTGTCCATATCAAGTCCGTCATTTGAGTAATGCTGGTCTTCAGTATATGTACCTACTGCACCCTGAATGTAGATAAAGTTATAACCTGCTTCATTGATTACTTCTTCGGTGTAATAAACAAAGTCAGAAGTAATAAGCTGTGTGCCGTAACCGATTGTTTCAGGATGGCAACCGAAGTTTGCAAGGATTGTACCCTTTGAACCGTCGTCGGGAGTGAACATAAGACGATACATATAGTCAATCATAATATCGGGATTTGTACGGTCGCGTACATAATCATCGATATCGGTTTTAGCATATGTAAGTGTGCCTGTTTTCATATCTTCAACTGCTTTTTTAGCACAAACAGCTGTCTGGTCAGCAATTGTTTTGAGAAGTTTTGTATCAACGGGATCACAGAGCCAGTCAAGCTGGAAGAATGCACTGAAGAGATTCTGGAAAACATGACCGAATGTATCTGTATAAATACCCTGCGTATCAATACCGCTGTGAACATGAGTTGCTGAAACATTGATGCTTGTGATTTTCACACCGGGAAGAGCTGCGAGAACTGCTGCACGGATATCTCTTACATCATCATTAGCAAGACCGAGACAGTCAACTGCTGCAAGGATTGAGATACCTCTGCCTGAACCGTCGTCCATAGCAATAAGTCTTACTTTAAGATCGTCAATACATTCTGAAAGCTGGAGATTAATATCATAACCGCCTTTGTAATACTTACCTTCTGCGAAGTCATCAGGAAGAATTGATGCAGAAGCATAACCGATTGACCATTTTGCACCTTCTGCAGGAGCATCGATGAAGCTGTCGTTACCTGCGAGGAAATTATCACTCTTATGAGCTGAGGGGTCTTCGATTTTTACTGTTGCAGGGAGAATTGTTGAAATTCCGTCAAGGAGGAAATCAATAATTGCATTGAGTGTGTCAGAAACAACACTTGCAAAGCCTGCTTTGAATGAAGCGTCTGAAGATTGTGCGCCTGCGTCTGCTGAAACAGTAACAGGAGTCAGCAACATTGCCAGACACATAATAACTGAAACAACAGTCAACATTTTCTTTTTCATGTTTATCACTACCTTATAAAAAATTTTTGCAGGTAGATTATACCACCTATTAACAATAAAAGCAACACAATATTTGTAAACAAACAAAAAACACGCCGATTATCGTATAATAATCGGCGTATTTGGTTTTATTTATTGTATTTTCTTCTGATTTTGAGTGTTGTTGTTTTCTCAAATTCTGTATCGCGAACAACAATTTTACCGATTTTCTTGAATGAAGGCATTTTATGATTGAAATCTTTCATATCCTTTTTGAGCTGTTCTTCTGCATCCGGATATTCCTCTTTATTAAGGAAGAATTCACCTACGATAACATCGTTTTCTTCATATACAAGAACTTCTTTGACATAGTCAAATCTGACAAGCTTATCTTCAAGTTCTTCAGGAGATACGTTTTTACCGCCCTTTGTAACGATAAGGTTTTTCTTTCTGCCGACATAGTAGAGGAAGCCGTCTTCATCCATTCTGCCGTAGTCACCTGTTTTGAACCATTCGCCGTCAAAAACGGAAGCGGTTGCTTCGGGGTCATTGTAATAACCCATCATTACGTTATCGCCTTTAACGTAAATTTCGCCCACACCGTTTTCATCAGGCTCGTTGATTTTAACTTCACAGCAAGGAAGCGGAAGACCAACACTGCCGAATTTGAAGTTATCACGTCTGTTACATGTAACAGCGGGAGAACATTCGGTTGTGCCGTAACCGTTGATGATGTGAATACCGATATCGTAGAAGAACTGTTCATGTTTCGGGTCAAGAGCAGCACCGCCGCAGATAATCATATCAAGATTTCCGCCAAGGTTATCATGAACTGTTTTAAAGAGCTTTCTTCTTCTGTCAATGCCGAATTTCATTAACAGTCTGCTGATTTTAATACCCTTCTGAAGTATTTCTTCTCTGCCTGATTTCTTTGCAGTTTTCCAGATTTTTTCATAAATTGTTTCAACTGCAAGCGGAACACCTGAGAAGTTATAGGGATTATATGCCTGAAGGTCTTTCTGAATATTTTTGATACTCTGGCAGATATAGCCGTATTCTGTAAGAAGATAGCATGAGAAAAGAGCTGAAACCCATGAATAAGTATGATTAAGTGGCAGGAAACCGATGGCATGACGGCCATGAAGCACGCGGCATGATGCAACTGCATCGCATGCTAAATTCTTCTGTGAGAGCATAACACCCTTACTTCTGCCTGTTGTGCCTGATGTATAAACAATACAAGCCATATCTTCAGGTTTTACTTCAGCATCAACGCCCTGTGTGTTTCCGTTTGCAATGCTCTGCAAACCTTTTTCATAATATTCTTCAAAATCATCAAGGTTATATTCCTGCATTTTATGCATGCCCTCAACCTTGTAGATATCGTCAAGAACATCTCTGAACGTTGTTTCGTAGAAAATAGCATCACATTTACAGTCGATAAGCTGTTTAGCAAGGTCTTCAGCATATAATTTGCTGTCAAGAGGAACTGAAACGTTAGCGCTGACATTAGTTGCATAATATGCAACAATCCATTCATAACTGTTTTCAGAAAGAATTGCGATTTTCTTCTGACCTGTCATACCTGTATCGTAAAGATACTGGGAAACAGCACTGATATCTTTCCATGTGAGATTGAAAGTTTTTGTTATTTCCTGTCTCTTTTTGTTATGGAAGATAAACTGCTTATGGTCCTGACCCTTTTCTGTACCGTAAAGAATAATATCTTTAATTGTAAATAAGTCGGGAATATTTGCTAATTTACTTTTCTTTTTCATACTTTCCTCCGTAAAAATTCATATTTCCACACACTGATGATTATATATTAAATTTTCAACTTTATTTTTCTTTTTTCAAAATTTTAATATTTTTAATAATTCTTAAACAAAACCTCCCTTATCGCCGAGCTCCCTGACTCGGCGTAATCATATCATTTTAATTTTTATAGTTTTGCCAAGCTTCATCGCATACTCAATCATAGACTTTGTACCGCGGCTTTTTCCGTCCCAGAAGCAGATTACATAGTCGCTTATTTGAGCCATATACTGATTCCTTATGGGGCCTGCACTTTTGCCATAAGATTCCCAATCTGCAGGGTAACATTCAAGCCTGTAACCATTCAATATGGCATACCTTTCGCCCAGCTTGTCTGCTCCTCGGCAAGTGCCTGAAACAAAAATAAGAGTGTGTTCTTCTGCCAAATCCTTAATGCATGAAGTGATAAATTTTTCGGCTTCTTCATAATCATTATAATCTCTGCTGCCTGCAACAACAATACGTTTTACCAAAGAGCACCACCCTTTTCTGTACAATTCTTTGCAAAACAAAAACTCCCGATGAAATACTCATCGGGAGTAAAATTTTTAGTTATTACCCTTCATGAGGTCGTCAAGGATTACGTAGAATTCATCCTCATCAAGTTTATCTTTTGTGCCTGAAGTAACTTTTTCTTCTTTGGGAGCTTCTGCCGGCTTCGGTGCGGGATCAAAGTTCGGCATTACAGGTTCAGCCTTTTTAGGCTCTTCTGTTTTGGGAGCTTCCTTGAATTCAGGCATTTCGGGCATCTTCGGTGCAGCTGTAAAGCCTGCGAAAGGTTTGTCAACATCTGCGCCTTCATTACCGAAGCCTGTTGCGATAACGGTGATAACCATTTCGTCTTCAAGATTTTCATCATATGCAACACCCCATGTAATAACTGCATCCGGGTCTGCTGCCTGAGTGATGATCTCTGCTGCAACTTCTACATCTTCAAGGTCGATATCCTCTGAAGATTTGATGCTCATGATAACGCCCTTTGCACCCTTGATTTCTGTTTCAAGAAGCGGACTTGTAACAGCAGCATTTGCTGCAACTTCAGCCTTATCCTTACCGCTTGCACGGCCAACGCCCATGTGAGCATAGCCGGCATCCTGCATAACGCTTGTAACGTCAGCAAAGTCAAGGTTGATAAAGCCGGGAATTTTAATAAGTTCAGAAATACTGCGAACACCCTGAAGAAGAACTTCGTCTGCTTTTTCAAAAGCATTCTTAAGAGTAATTCTCTGTTCGCTTACGTATTTAAGTCTGTCATTAGGAATTACAATAAGGCTGTCAACCTGCTCTGCAAGCTTTGCAATACCTTTCTGTGCAAGAGACATACGGTTTCTGCCTTCAAATTTGAAGGGTTTTGTAACAACACCTACTGTAAGGCAGCCCATTTCTTTTGCGATTGAAGCAATTACGGGAGCTGCGCCTGTGCCGGTGCCGCCACCCATACCGCCGGTGATAAATACCATGTCAGTACCCTGAAGAAGGTCTGTGATAATTTCACGGCTTTCTTCAGCAGCCTTTTCGCCTACCTCAGGCAGACCGCCTGCGCCCTGACCGCGTGTTGATTTTTCACCAATCTGAATTTTATGTGTTGCTTTAGAAAAAGCAAGAATCTGCTTATCTGTATTTACTGAAATAAATTCTGCACCTCTGATACCTGCATCGATCATACGGTTTACAGCATTTCCGCCGCCACCGCCGACACCGATAACTTTAATCTGGACAGCACTTTCAAACTCGTTATCCATTTCAAAAGCCATTTTTACATCCTCCTATGGAAATTTATTCTATTCCTATGTATTGTACCACAATAAATCTCAAATTACAAGTTGATAATTCAAATAATTATGTATTCTTTATGAATTTTATGTTATTTTTTTCATATTACGGCAATTTATCCCTCGGTTTTTTCTTTTCCTTCAGCTTTCTGAGTAGGTTTTTCTGTTTTGACACTGAAGTATGCTTTTTTGGCAATAGTCATATTGAGCGTTCCCTCCTGATTGGGATTTGCTTTATCTTCAGCCTCAAGTGATTTTTTTGCAAGCTGAAGCTTTTTCCATGCTGTCACACCCTCTTCTTCATGTGACATTTTGCCGATGTGAATAACAATTCTGTTATCATAATTCATTTTGATATTGTCTATATCGGAAAAATTGATATGCTTTATTTTCATTCCGCTTTTGCGTACCAATTCAAGATATGAAAGGATAGATTCAGTATCTTCGCCTATTCCGATTTTTTCGCCGATAACATCTGCTTCAAGACCTTTACAGGTAACTTTCATATATTTTTTAGTTGCTTCCCCGTTTGTTTTTTCAAGCAGCTTACCGCTATCGTTTACAAGATAGTAGCCTGAATCCGAACAGAAGCAATAAACCTGCTTACTTTCTTTAAGCACAATAACTATTCCTGAGGGAAAATCTCTTTTCACAACTGCCTCTGAAATATAAGGCAGGGTTTTCTCGAGATTATCGCTGACCTCTGATGTATCAAGAAAAAGGAGATTATCCCCTTTGTCAACTGTGCTGTTGGATGCTATTTCGCTGTCTGTATAATGATGCTTTGCTGTTTTTGATTCATCTGCATATCTTACAGTAATTGAATTTACTTTAAAAAACATCTGCGACACAAAAAAGACTATACCGAAAATCACAGCCACTACGCCGAAACAGAAAATCAAAAATCTGATAAGTCTTTTTCTCTGCCGCGGAGTAAGCTTTTGTTTTTTTGCTGCGCCTTTTCTGCCTTTCGCGAGAGGCTTTCTGCTTGATATATCATAAACGTTTGACGAGTATTTTCTGTTGTTATTGTTTTCTGCCATTTTAAACCTCCCTTTTTATATCTGCTCCCAGAAGAGAAAGATTCTCTTCAATATTTTCGTATCCTCTGTCTATATGTTTCAGGTTAAATACATCTGATGTTCCGTCAGCTGCAAGGGCTGCAAGTACAAGGGCAATGCCGCCCCTTAAATCTTCAGCGTAAACATTTGCTGCACTCAGACGTGCAACGCCCTGGACCACCGCAACGCTTCCCTCAACGCTGATGTTTGCACCCATACGCTTAAGCTGAGAAACATGCTTGTATCTGCTTTCAAAAATTGTTTCTATAAAAATTACCGTACCGTCAGAAACTGCCGCCATTGCCATTGCCGGAGCCTGAAAATCTGTGGGAAATCCCGGAAAAGGCATTGTTCTGACCGTCCCGGGAGAACGAAGTCTTTTCGGCGCTTTTATATGCAGGTTATTTTCATCTGCCGTGATTTTGCATCCGCTTGAATAAAAGAAAGGCAAAACAGGGGCAATATCGCTTACGGGAAAATTGATTATATCCATCTCTCCTCCCGTAACTGCGGCAGATGCCATATAGGTCGCGGCAACTATTCTGTCGGAAATCACACGGAACTCTGAATCATGCAGACGTCTGACACCGTCAATTACTATAGTTGACTCACCTGCAAAATATATTTTCGCACCGCATGAGTTGAGAAAATCCGCAAGATTTCTGATTTCCGGTTCTCTTGCGGCATTTATAAGTGTTGTTCTGCCCTGCGCGAGAGTTGCAGCGAGCATTACATTCTCCGTTGCACCTACGCTCGGAAAAGCAAGGGCAATTTCTTTACCTTTTATTTTATCTTTCACCTGACAGCAGAGACGGCCGCTTTCTTCTTTTATTTCAACACCCAATTCTCTTAATGCTTTCAGGTGCAGGTCTATTGGTCTCAGACCAATTTCACATCCTCCCGGAGCAGAAAGGTTTGCTTTGCCCGTGCGTGCAAGCAAAGCACCGAGAAAAACGATTGATGAACGCATCTCGTGCATAAGCTTCTCTGAAATTTCGGAAGTTGTGATATTTGTTGAATCGATTATCAACGTATCTTTTTCACGTCTGATTTTACAGCCGAGAGATTCAAGTATGTTCACCGCGGCAGTAACATCGGTAAGGTCAGGACAGTTATGTAAGATTATTTTTCCTTCACACAGAATCGCACCTGCAACAATGGGCAGTGTGCTGTTTTTTGAGCCTTGCACCGAAACCTGACCGCTGAGTTTTTTCTTACCGTTAATACGTAATTTTTCCAAGCTTTATCCCTCCGACAAATAAACTCAATCCATAATATGCCGAAGAGATAAAAGTGTGATTATTTTATTGTGTCTTCAATTATTTTCACAATTCTGTCCGTTGCGTCAAGAATTGCCATTTCTTTTGCGTTCTTTCTCATTGATGCAAGTTTATTTTCATCATTGAAGAGTTCAAGAATTTTATTTGTGAGAACATCACCTGTAAGGTCCTTTTCTTCAATAATTTCAGCCGCACCGCGGTTTACAAGAGTCATTGCATTATGGTACTGATGATTTTCCGTAACATTCGGTGACGGAATCAGAATTGATGCACTTGCTGTTGCCTGAAGCTCGCTTAATGTGCTTGCCCCTGAACGTCCGATAATAATATCAGCTGCTGACATGCAGACGTCCATATTATTTATGTATTCGCGTATATCAAGGTCTTTGTCTTCCAAATCAACGCCGTTTTCTTTAAGCTTATCAGGCACCCATGTGCCGAATTTACCTGTTGCATGGATAAATCTGAATCTGTGCTCGGGCTGAAGCTTTTTGATAACCTCCACCATTGCATCATTTATTGTTCTGGCACCCAATGAACCGCCCATTGAGAGAATAAGAGGTTTATCTCCCACACCAAGCTCTGCACGTGAAAAATCTCTGTCCGCTTCCACTATTTCGTGTCTTACGGGAAGACCTGTAACTTCCACAGGATTTTTCGGCTGCATATGCTTTTCTGCTTCTGCAGAAGTGAGCATTACTTTATCTACCATTTTTGCAAGGGCTTTGTTTGTAACGCCGGGGAAAGCATTCTGCTCATGAATTACGGTGGGAATGCCCATTTTTGCGGCTGTTCTTACAACGGGACCGCTTACATATCCGCCAAAACCGATTACAATATCAGGATTGAAGGAAGCAAAAATTTTCCTTACTTTTCCCGTTACAGTCATAAGTCTTTTGACCGTAACAAGATTCTTTTTAAGATTCTGAATGCTGGGTTTTCTCTGAAAACCGCTCATTTCAATTGTTCTGAGTTCAAAGCCTGCATCGGGAACAAGCTTTGTTTCAAGTCTGTCTGAAGTTCCGATAAAAAGAATTTCGGCTTTCGGGTATTTCCTTCTAATTTCACCTGCCACTGCAAGTGCGGGATTAATGTGACCGCCTGTGCCGCCTGTTGTAAAAACAATTTTTTTATTATTCAACATATTATCAATCCTTTATTATTTACTTTCCGCCTGACTTCAACCCTCGGGAAGAAGCAAGCACAACGCCCATTTCACATAGCAGAATTATATACGCTGTACCGCCGTAGCTGAAGAAAGGTAAGCTGATACCTGTGTTCGGGAGCATACCCGTAACAACGCCGATATTGAAAAACGCCTGGATGCCTACCTGAACCATGATTCCCATAACAACAAGTGAAGCATAATGATTTTTAAGCTTCATTGCAATCTGAAAACCGCGAAGAACAAGAAGCGCAAAAGGAACGATTACGAACAATACAGTTCTGATAAATCCCAGCTCTTCACAAATAACCGAAAAGATGAAATCGTTATGAGGTTCGGGAAGATAAAGATGCTTCTGCTTTGAATTTCCGAGACCTAAGCCGAACAGACCGCCTGAACCGATTGCATAAAGTGACTGATTTGTCTGCCATCTTTTTCCGAGGGGGTCATAATCTCTGTCAAGCCAGCCTTTAAGACGTGACTGAACATATTCGGGAAGATATTCCATGTTGGTGATAAGGAAAATAATGCCGATTGCAGCAATGACAATTCCCACAATGAATACCCACTGCTTGCCTCCGCCGAGATAAATCATAAATGCACCGATTGCAAGAAGAAGGAATGTTGCGGAGAAATGTTTTTCAAGAAGAACAAGACCTGCAGTAAAAACAACTACCGCCATAAGAGGAAGAATAAATTTCCAATCTGTTTCAAGCCTTTTTCTATTGTTATCCATCAGCGTTGCCAGAAAAACTATCAGGGCAAATTTCGCCGCATCCGATGGCTGAATCGTAATAGGTCCGATAGGAATCCATCGTGTATAATCATCACCCTCTGCACTCTGGATATCAGTATGATAAAACAGAACAACTATGAGCAGAATTACGGCAATTGTATAAATTGTTACCGAATATCTTTTATAAAAATCAGGCTTGATTTTTGAAAAAAGAAGCATTGCAGGTATTCCTATTGCAAGGAATAAAATCTGATTTTTCAGGAAGTCAAAGGGGTCGCCCGTTTCACTTTCTGCCTTTACATAACCTGCGGAGAACATCATTATCGTTCCCATCACAACAAGATACATAACGAGGATGAGAAATATCGTATCAAGACTTCCGTTTGCCTTATATTGTTTTAAACCTTTATTATCACTGTGACCGAAAAAAAGCACTTTCAGGCTGTTTTCTTTTTTCTCCACTTTCTCGCCTCCTCCGTTATTTACCGAAATATATTATAAGAATTCCTGCTAAACCGCCTATGGCATTAACAAGACTGAAAACTGTGACAATTTTCTTTTCACTCCAGCCCGACATCTCAAAATGATGGTGAATCGGTGCCATTTTAAAAATTCTTTTACCGTGAGTCAATTTGAAATACCCTATCTGAATAACATCCGACAAAGCTTCAATAACATACACAATGCCGACAGGCAGAAGAATAAGTGGACACTCGAGCATATAAGAAATTGCAACAGTCATACCGCCGAGAAACATTGAACCCGTATCGCCCATAAAAACTCTTGCGGGATTTTTGTTCCACACAAGAAAACCTGCACAGCCGCCAAGCAATGCACTTGATAAAATTCCTGCGCCCATATTTTTCTGCAAAAATGCAATCACAATAAACGACGCTGCGGCAGTTACGGTAACTGATGAGCAAAGTCCGTCAATTCCGTCGGTGAAATTCACGGCATTAATCGAGCCGTAAATTACGCAAATACCGAAAATCCAATAAAACCACCCCATCGGAACATAACCGACAAAAGGTACAAGCATTCTGTTATCGCCTGTCATATACATACTCATAAGATAGCATATACACAAGCCTGTCTGAATGACTGTTTTCTGAATTATGGTAAGACCTAAATTCCTTTTTTTAACAACCTTGATGTAATCATCAAGAAAACCTACAACCGCAAAACCGAGAGCCATTATAAGCCCTGACCAGAAGCGTGTATATAAGGGAGTTTTTACAATGCTGTTTCCGCCGACCAGATCTCCGCCCATGATTTTATCCGTCAGAAAGACCACAATTACTGCGCATACCACGGCAACAACAAACATAATTCCACCCATTGTGGGAGTGCCTTGTTTTTTCTTGTGCCATTTCGGCCCGATATCAAGAATTGTCTGACCGAATTTAAGCTTATGAAGATAAGGTATAAGCACAAAGCCAAGCAGCACGGTTACCGCAAAAGCAATCACACCTGCTGCTGTCATTGCAAAAACATTGTTCATTTAATTCATTCCTTCGTAAATCATTCTGATTACTTCTTCAAGCTTCATTCCGCGGCTTGCCTTGAAAGAAATAACGTCAGAAGAACAAAGCGTTTCAAGAAGAGCTTTCGCAAGCTCTGTTTTGTCTGAAAAAGATTTTACATTTTCAAGACCTGCTTTTCTTGCACTGTCAGCTGTAAATTCAGCTTCCTTTCCGTAAGTGAAAAGCATATCAACCTTTTTCTCTGCAGCGTATGAGCCTACTTCTCTGTGGGCTGTTTCGCTGTAAGAGCCCAATTCAAGCATATCGCCTACAACGGCTATATGACGTTTTCCTTCAATTGACATCAACGCGTTCATTGATGCTTTCTGTGAATCAGGGCTTGCATTATAGCAATCCTCAATGAATGTTATATCATTTTTTCTTACAATTTTCTGTCGCATTCCGCTGGGAACATATCCTGAAAGTGCAGCAGCACATTTTTCGGGAGAAATATCAAACGAAAGACCTACTGCAAACGCTGCTAAAGCATTATAAACATTATGTATACCTACAGTCGGAATAATTACTTTTTGCTTATTTTCTCCCCAGAGAATGTCAAATGATGTTTCCTCATTATCCTGGGATATATTATCTGCTTTAAAATCAAGATTTTCACTGTTGATTCCGTATTTTACAAGTCTGAAATTGTTATTCTCAACCTTTGAGAGCATATCATCATCGCCGTTGATATAGAGCGTTGAGCCATTCTGCATTCCTTCAAGAATTTCAAGCTTTGCTTTAAGAATGTTTTCACGGGAACCGAGATTTTCAATGTGGGACACGCCCACATTGCTGATAACAGCACAGCACGGACAAGCCGCTTTTGTAAGCACTGTAATTTCCCCTGCATTATTCATTCCCATTTCAAGAACTGCAGCTTCATAGCTTTCATTGAGCCTGAAAATCATTCTCGGCAAACCGATATCGTTATTGAAATTACCCTCTGTTTTGAGAGTATTGAATTTTGCCTGCATAACGCAGGAAATCATTTCTTTAGTTGTAGTTTTGCCGACACTTCCCGTAATTCCTACAACGGGAATGTCGAATTTTAATCTGTAATGCTTTGCAAGGTCAAGCTGAGCCTGCCTTGTTGATTCAACGTAAATCACAGAAGAAGAACATTCAACCTCTTCCTCTGCCATTATGCAGACTGCACCGTTATCACAAGCCTGCTGTGCAAACAGATGTGCATTGAAATTTTCACCTTTTATGCATACAAAAAGGGATCCGTTTTCAATTGTTCTGGTATCGGTGCTGATTGAAGAAATCACAGCATCCTCACCTTTTAAAGTTCCTGAAACTGCGTTTGCAATCTCTTTGAGCGACATTTTCTGCATAAACGAATCCTTCCTTTTTAACGTGATAAAATTTCTTTTATTATTTCCCGTTCATCATAATAGATTTTTCCGCTGTTTAAAATCTGATAAGTTTCATGCCCCTTGCCTGCAAGAAGCACCACATCATCTTTTTTCGCTATTGAAAGTGCTTTTTCAATAGCCTTTGTTCTGTCACATTCCACATAAATTTTTGCCTTGCATTTATCCATACCCTTAAGAATATCTTCAATAATTCTTTCAGGGTCTTCTTTTCTCGGGTTATCGGATGTGACAATTACCACATCTGACATATCCCCTGCTACCCGACCCATTACGGGACGTTTTGTTTTATCTCTGTTACCTCCGCAACCAAAAACGGTGATAATTTTTTTGCTGTAAACTTTCCTTAAAGAACTGAGTACCTTTTCAAGTCCGTCAGGAGAATGAGCATAGTCGATAATGACAGTATAATCTGTACCCGTCGGCACTGTTTCCATTCTGCCTCTTACGCCGGCAGACTCTCTGAGAGCTTTTTTGCATATACCCATTTCAATTCCCGTTTCTTTAGCGCATACTGCTGCTGCCATAGAATTGTAAACTGAAAATTCTCCGGGCATATTGAGCTTTATTCTGGATATCATTGCATTACCCACAAGCTCATATGAAACAGATTCACCATTAAGCACAGGATTTTTAGCTGTGTAATCCGAATCGTTCTTCATTGAATAAGTTATGATTTCAGCAGGAATATTCTCTTTCATGAAAGATGCTGCATCATCATCGTCATTTATAATTACCTTTCTGCAGTTTTCAAAAAGCATGTGCTTTGCTTTCTTGTAATTCTCCATCGTGCCGTGATAGTCAAGATGGTCCTGCGTAAGGTTTGTAAAGATGCCGATATCAAAAGTTATCGGCGCTACTCTCTGCTGGCTCAGTGCCTGCGAAGACACTTCCATTATACAGAACTCACAGTTTTCGTCTGCCATTTCTCTGAAAAGGGATTGCAATTCAAACGGGTCGGGAGTTGTCATAGAAGAAGCTCTTTTTTTATCTCCTATATAATTTGTAACAGTTCCCGAAAGACCGCATTTTTTGCCCGCTGCTTCAAGAATATCTTTTATCAGAAACGAAACTGACGTTTTTCCGTTTGTACCCGTAATGCCTATCATTTTAAGGCTGTCGGTGGGACGTCCGAAATATTCGGCACACATAAATGAATATGCTTTCCTTGAATCTTCAACAACAATTTCGTTTTTTGCACCTGTTGCTCTTTCAACAACAACGGCAACTGCTCCTTTTTCTTCAACGGCCTGTTTTGCCACAGTGTGCGCATCGAAATTTCTGCCGCTGATGCACACAAATACAGTTCCCGGTTTAATCTTCCCGAATTTATCAGTGATAAATGTAATTTCACAATCCTTGTACTTGCTTTCAGTTTCCACTTCCGCTAAAAGCTGTGATAATTTCATTATAACACCTGCCCTAATCTACATCTGCCGATGTTGATTTAAAGTAAACAACTATAGTATCGCCGTAATAAACCTGACTATTCGGTTCCTTATCCTGCTTGAATGCCACAAAGTTGTTTGACAATGCGTTGCCGACAATCGACACATTTATGCCCGCATTATTTGCAGTCATATAAGCCTGCGTTACTGTCATACCTGTAAAATCAGGAACAACCGTTGTCTGTTTTTCTGCATTCTTTTCTGTGTAAAGAATAACTGTACCGTTTGCTGAAATCGGCTGATTTGATGACGGAACCTGTTCAACAACAGTTTCGCCTGCGCCGATTACTTTAACATTGAAGCCTGCTTTAGTCAATTTCTGCCTTGCATCTTCAACCTTTGAGCCCACAACATTTTCTGCATTTCTTTCTGCATTTTCTGATTCTTCATCAGTATATTTCGGCTCAACATTAAGATATACCATAACCTTCTGCATAACATCAGCTGCAACAGGCGTTGCGGTCTGGCTTGCATAAATCTGACCTACCGGCTTTTTGATAGCGATAAGCATAGCTACTTCAGGATCATCTGCGGGAGCAAAGCATGCAAAGGAGCCTACGTATTCTCCCGGTTCTTCAAGAATTTCAGATGTACCTGTTTTACCTGCAACACGGTAGCCTGCAACGTATGCGTTCTGTGCAGTACCTGTTTTAACAACCTCTTCCATCATTGAAGTAATAATTTTAGCTGTATCTTCCGAAACAACCTGTCGTTTTACTACAGGTTCTGTTTTTGAAATAACATTTCCGTCAGGGTCAAGCATTTTAGAAACGATATAAGGCTGTAAAAGCTTGCCGCCGTTTGCAATTGCAGAAACTGCCGTAATCATCTGAATAGGTGTTATTGTGAAAGACTGACCGAATGCACTTGATGCAAGACGGACTTTAACTTCCTTCATTGCTTCCGCAGTATGGTAGTTACCGACTTCTTCAGCAGGCAGGTCTATACCTGTTTTTTCGGTAAATCCGAATGCTTCAAAATATTTATAAAACTTATCCGCGCCCATATTGAGTCCGAGCTGGATGAAGAACGGGTTGCATGAGTTTGCAAAAGCACGGGAAAAGGTCTGACTTCCGTGACCTTCCAGATGTGCACAGTGTATCGTTCTGTCTTCGACCTGTATTGCTCCCGTACATACATATGGTTTTGTCAAGTCCCATATGTTTTCTTCAAGTGCTGCAGCCGCTGTTATTATTTTGAAAACAGAGCCGGGCTCATATGTATCGGAAATCGTTCTGTTTTTCCATTGATTGAACCACGCCTCAGTTTCTGCTTCTTCCTGCATTTTCTCATCAACGAGCTTATCAATTTCTTCTCTTACGGCCTTGCTTGTGATTTCATAAGGTGTGTTCAGGTTATAGTCAGGTTTGCTTGTCATTGCAAGAATTGCACCTGTATGTACATCCATAATTATGCCGTAAGCATATTCAGCCTTAGTATCTTTCAGCGACTGATCAAGGCCCTCTTCAAGGTAACGCTGAATAGTTTCATCAAGCGTTGTCACAAGACTCGTGCCCTGAATAGCGTCAGTAACTGTTTCATATTCTGCAGGCATTGAATCGCCCTGACCTGATACTGCAGTTATTTTCCTGCCGGGTGTGCCTGTGAGAACTGAATTGTAAAGAAGCTCAAGTCCGCCCGTACCGATATCGTCCGTGCCGGTAAAGCCAAGAACTGTTGAAGCAAAAGAATTGTAAGGATAATATCTTTTTACATCGTTTTCAACGCCTATATATCGTGCAAACTTCCTGTCAACCGTATCGCCCGTTTCTGTTTTCACAGTTTCACAGACCTGGTCCTGAAGCTTGAGAATTTCATCACGCACGTCTTTTTCAACACGGTACTTGACAACCATGTTACCGTACTGTGAAAGCTCTGCTTTTGCTCTGACTTCATCCTCTTCCATATCAAGAATATCCGCAAGCCTTTTTATAACAATTTCGCGTGCAGTATTGCTTTCGCTGAGTTTGTTGGGATAAATCACTATTTTCCACGCAGATGCACTTTTTGCAAGTTCTTTGCCGTTACGGTCATAAATAACGCCTCTTTCGGCAGAAATTTCCGAATCGCGAAGCTGATTATCTTCAGCTTTTGCACGGTATTCTTCGCCGAGACCAAGCTGAACGTATCCAAGATAACAGATGCAGATACCAAAGCCGAGAAGAAGTATTATCGCCAACACTATCACTGCTCTTTGCACCATTGTATTTTCCTTTGTCTGCGGTATCGACATTACAATTCTCCTCCCCGGTAAACACCGATAAATGTGTTCTATATAACAATTAATGCGGCAAAGGAAGTTTCTATTTAAAAGGTAAACTCCTCACCTATAAATAGTTATTCCGTGCCGCTGACATTATGACTTCTGATTATTTTACTACGCCGTAATCTTCCTTTGCCAATTCAAAATATGTAACCTGATATCTGTCACGCTGAATCATACCTAACTCTTCAGCCGTTTCCCTGACAGAATCAAAAGATACCATTGAATCTTTCTTTATATTAAGAATTACGTTCTGACTCTGTGCAATATCAAGCTCTTCCTGAACTGAAGCAATTTTGTGGTCGTATTCGTTTATTGAAGCACCCAGATAAATGAATGAGCTTACAACTGCAGTAAGAACTATTGCAACCGAAATAATAAGCAACGAAGAAATGAAATTTCTTTTTTCGCTAATCTGTACTCTCTCTCGTATTACCTCACGGGTTTCTTCAACAAGCTGAAGCCTTTGTGCAGGTCTTGCCTTTTTCTGAGGAACAGCCTTTGGTGCTGAAGTACCCTCATCAAACATATTAAAGTTGTAATCGTATTCAGCCATAAGGCCCATCCCCTCTTTTTATTCTCCCACACGTTCTATCGCACGAAGTTTTGCACTTCTTGAGCGTGAATTTTCTTCAAGTTCTTTTTCACTCGGTTCTTTCACTTTAAACACGAGCTTGCCTTTCGGCTCTTTTCCGCAAACACATACCGGAAACTCCGGCGGGCAAGTGCATCCCTTGCAAAAATCATTGAAACGAACTTTAACAATTCTGTCTTCAAGAGAGTGGAAAGTTATAATAACCACACGCCCTGAAACCCTTACAGACGAAAACATATCATCCAGCGTTTCTTTTAATTCATTCAGCTCCGAATTCACTTCGATTCTGATAGCCTGAAATGTTTTACGCGCCGGATGACCGCTTTTTCTTCTTGCTGAAGGCGAATAAGATTCCTTTATTATTTCCGCCAGTTCAGTCGTTGTTTCTATCTCTTTTTCTCTGCGGTATTTTTCGATATTATTTGCAATGTTACGTGCGAATTTTTCTTCGCCGTACGCAGAAATTATTTTTGTAAGTTCTCCTGCCGAGTAGGAATTAACAACATCTTTTGCGGAAAGCCCCTCTTTGCTCATTCTCATATCAAGCGGTGCTTCTGTGTGGAAAGAAAAACCTCTTTCGCCTGTATCAAGCTGGTAAGAAGAAACCCCCAGGTCAGCAAGGATGCCGTCTACTTTTTGGATGCCGTTTTCTTCAAGTATTTCTTTTAATCTTGAAAAACGGCTTTTAATTACTGTTACTTTATCATTCCCGGCAAATCTTGAAGTGAGAACCCTGATTGCATCAGGGTCACGGTCAATGGTGTAAAGATGACCTGTTGTAAGCTTTTCCGCTATAAGCGAGGAATGACCTCCGCCACCGCCGGTGCAATCAACATAAATACCGTCCGGCTTTATGTCAAGTGCTTCTATCGCCTCTTTATAAAAAACAGGGAAATGTGAAAAATTAATATCTGAATTCATAATTATCTGTCTTTAGAATCTTACAAGATCCACGTCAAAGTCAAGTTCTTCTTCGGCTTCTTCGTTAAGTGCTTTCCAAGTATCTTCATCCCATATCTCGATTTTCTTACCCGAACCGAGAATAGCAATGTTTTTTTCGATTCCCGCAAATTCTCTGAAGCTTTCTTTAAGACCGACACGGCTCTGATTATCCATACTGCCGTCATCTATTCTTGCAAAGAACCATCTGTAATATTTTCTGTTCTGCTCACTTGCAGGAAGAGCATCAAGCTCTTCTTTAATCTTCTTCCATTCTTCAAGAGGATAAAGAGTTAAACATTTATCTTTCGGTGGGGATTTCATAATAACAAAGTTCTGCCCCAGGTCTTCCCTGAAAGCTGACGGCACAACCATTCTGTTCTTTGAATCAAGTGAATGGTAATATGTACCCTTGAAGTCTGCCATTTCATGCCCCTCCTTTCGAAACTTTCAACTCATTCTCCCACTTTTGTGTGGAAAACTCTGTGGAAAAGTGGAAAACTCCCACTTCGTCACCCAATCGGCACTACTTTACTCCACATTGCACCACAATTATAACTCCATCGACCACTAAAAGTCAAGTATTTCAGTAAAAAAATATATCATTTTTTAAATTTTTCCGGGAAATAAAAAAATCCCTGAAAATCAACATTTTCAGGGCCGCAGACTGTCGAAAATTACTTTTTCAACAAAGCAAAAAAAGCTCCTGCGTTACCGCAGGAGCTTAAATCTGAAGTTTTTACCAGAGAGAAGCAACTTTCTTAACATGTTTAAGAATTGCGTTGTAGTCCATAACGTTAACCTTACCATTTTCATCTACGTCTGCACAAAGAAGTTCGTAACCTTCAAGCAACTGAACCTTTTTAACGTGACGAAGAACTTTGTTATAGTCCATAACGTTTAATTTACCGTTACCATCTATATCACCGTAAAGATGGATTTTGTATTCAAGACCTGTTATTTCATCGCCTTCAACAACAAGCTCGTATGTACGTACTACATGGTTGAATTTCATAACTTCAACAGTATATGTACCACTCTTAACGCTCGAGAAAGTGAATTCCTGAACACCTTCACCCATAACGTCTACCCAGTCAACGATTTCATCGCCCTGCAATAATGCGATAGATGTCATTTCAGTGCCGTCTGCACCTTCATAAGGAGCGAAGCTTTCAACTGTACCTGAGACACTGTAGCCTGCAGGATTAATAACAATATCAAGTGCAAGGTTTTCCTGACGGTTTGCAGAGTTGAGAAGTTCTGCAAGGAAGATTGTTACAGTTTCAATTGTCTCATCGCCTGTTGTGCATGCTTCAAGGTCAGCTACAAGACTTTCCACAGTTTCATTTTCTCCGCAGCCTGAAAGCTTGAGTGTGACAAAGTCCTGAAGTATTACCTTATGGTTACCGATTAAGAAGCTTGTTCCCACAGGAAGGAAGATTTCAACCTGTGCGTCTGTTGCTTCAGCATCTTCATAAACAAAAGTGGGTCTGTCCATAACCTTGCTGAATGTATATACTTCTTCGGGGTCTTCAAGAGTAAGCTTTGTTGTACCTGTCTGAATATATGCTGAGCCGGGAAGTTTAATCTGATTTGTAATAAGGTTACGCATATCTTCATCTTCAGGAAGCTTGTCATTTGCTCTGATTTTTTCAGAAGAGAAATGAGAAAGCAGCTCTGTCATTGCAGCACCGATAGCTTCTTCGTCAGTAGGTGTTGCACTGATTACATAAAGCTCGTTTTCATCTGATTTTGTTGTAATGTTATAATTGAAGCCTAACGCTGTTTCTTCGTTTTTCTCGTTATAAGTTATAACACGGCCTGCTAATTCAGCATTTGAGAAACCATTAAAATAATCTTCAAAGTTGAATTCTTTGCCTGATTCTGCGGTTGCACCGCCCTGATAAGTCAGCACCTGACCTTTGTAGTTTTCAATACTGAGAGCAGGAATTTCGTCTACTAAAAGGTCTGTTTTAACACCGCTTGTGTCAATTACTGCCTTTTTAGGAACAAAGAAAGTCGTTTTCATTGTGCTCAGATTCATAGCAGTCGTGAAGAAAGTATTATCATTTGACTGCAGGCTGAAAACAATAGTGCCTTCAGGTTTTGCCATTTCTTCAGTTGAAATAACTATATCACAATCAGCACAGTGGGAAATTTTATAACCACCGAATATCGCTGTGGGATATTTATATTCATAATAACCGTGAACATGACCTCTTACAGGAGTGAAATCATCCTGATACTCATGGTCGCCTCTGATACAAGTGTATTTTGTATAACCCTGTGTATAACAGCCTGCAGGTACAACTTCCGTTGTATACTCATGTCCTAAAGGCTCTATCTCACGCGTGTTTACAATGCTTGAACAATAGATACACAACTGTGCTTCAAGACCTGCTACAGTACATGAAGGAGGTGTAATCTCTGTCCATTCGCTTGAGGGTGTACAATTATCTGTGCTTGTGGATTCTGTTTTTGTTTTACCGCAGATACAAGTATAGACTATTGAACCGCCTGCACCGCATGAACCGCCTGCACCAACTATCGGGTCTTTGTATGTTTCCCAGTCACAAGGTGCTTCCTGAAGGTTGTTGAAAGCTCTTATAAGATTATCATCTGCATATGTACCGTTCTGACAGGCAATTTTAAAGCCATAGTTAGGTCCGGGTGTTGTAAGCATAACCTGCTGTGCCATATCCATAGCAGTCATAAGGTTATTCCATGAATCTTCTGTATATCTGCCCTTTTGAACGTAATAGCCCTGCAGGAACATACCATCAATGCCGAGGATTTTATCAGTAATATCTTCTGCATTCATTCTGTCCCACTGGTCAAGGTAATACATCTCTGTGCTTACGATTGTATTTGTTTCTTCATCCCAGGATGCATTATTGGAGTTCATATCAAGAGTGAAGTTATAATATCCTGATTCGGGAGTTGACCACATAAGCCATGTGCCTTCAGCTTCCTGACGCCACCACATAACTGAGGGCCAATCAACAGGATATGTACGGAGTGTTGAAGGTGCATTACCTGAAATAACAGCTGTTTCTGTTGTTCTCTTATCGAAAGTGAAGAACAAGTGCTGTGTTTTCAGAGTATAAAGAAGTGCTGCAGAACCTACCTGAACATAACATGAGTTCAGCTTATCAATAGATGTAAAGTAAGCACCTGAATGAACCTGACCGGGGTCATCAGGATATGTACCTATAGCACCTGTTCTTTCATTTGAACCTGAAAACTGACCGTAAGCATAGCCTGTAAGGTTTTTCCATACTGTGTTATCGTTTTTATCAAGAATATCATAAGTAATGGTATAACGGGCTACAGAGTTTGTTGATGCAGTAATATAACCTGTTACGGGATATTTTGTTTCATCTGTAACAACATCACCTGATGCATAAGTAACAGTCAGATTTGATTCGTCACCTGCTTCAAGGAAAGGTAACGCAACACTGATTGATCTGATTTTTACCTTATAATTCTTATCAGTGATTTTCGCTACAAAATTAACATTAATGTTGTCTGTCTTGCCGATGCTTGCAACATCCTGAGAAAACTTAACAGGATTGAAGCTTTCAGCACCGCCGCCGACACCTACCTGACGGGCATCAGCTACAATTGCCATAGAGAAACAACCAAAGACAATTGTCAATGCAAGAATTACAGAAATAACCTTTTTGAACATTTCATTTTCCTCCCCATAGTTTCTAAATATAACTATACAATATAATGATATCACTTTTGGTTTTATAAATCAAGTGCAACAAACAAAAAATCTCCTGCGTTTTAATTGCGCAGAAGATTTTTTATCAACTTAAATAGATTCGTTCTTACATAATTTACATTATCGGAACCTGACTTATTTCTGTTTCGCCGTTTACAACAGCATTAAGAATTGCAAGGTCATAAATATCAATTGCTGTGTCACCATTCAGGTCAGCTGCAAATGAAATCGCTGAACCTTCTTCAACTTCCATATCACCGTTTACGATTGCAGCAAGAATTGAGGCATCATAAATATCGATAACACCGTCGCAGTTAAGGTCGCCGAAAATTACAACGATATATTTTTCCCATTCTTCACCATTAAGGTATGTTGTAACAACAGAGCCTGTGCCGACACCGTCTGAAAGTTCATAAGAAACATTTGCTGCATATTCAACGTATTCTTCAATGTCTGCAAGACCTATATCAAGGCCGTAAATAAAGCTGAGTTCTTTATTGATAACAGTTGTTGAGCCTTCAGCTTCCCTGAAATATCCGCCTGTCATTGGAAGAACGACCGTTTCACGGCTCAGTTCTTTGTTACATACAGCACAATAAACCACTTTATCATATGAACCGTTTTCAGTCATTGTAGGTTCAATTCTGTTTTCTTCAACAGTTTCACCTTCACTATGACCGAGAGCATCAATCGCAAATGTTTCACGTGATAATTCTTCGTTACATACCAAGCAGTAAACTACCATATCGTATGAGCCTGCATTTTCGCAATCTGCTTCAATTCTGTTTTCTTCAACTGCTTCTGCAGATGTATGACCTGCAGGAGTGGTGTAATCCGCAACATAACTGTCACTACAAACTGTGCATGTGTATGTTGTGTATCCCTGTTCTGTACAAGCAGGTTCTGTTACAACTGCATCATAAGTATGTCCCGTTGCAGATGTATAGTTATTTGTAGTTCTGTAATCACAATTCTTACAAGCGCACAATGTATAGCCCTGTTCTGTGCAGGTGGGATCTATTTTTACATAATTATAATCGTGACCGTTCGGTGCAACATAATCGCTTGTATACGTGTAGCCGCATACTGTGCATACATAAGTTGTGTAACCCTGATTCGTGCAATCAGGCTCTGTTACTGTTGTTTCAAAAATATGTGCAATTTTCGGAGTTACCTTTTCTTCAACTATTTCATTACAAACAGTACAACGGATTTCCTCTTTACCTTCTTCATTGCATGTTGCCTGTTTTATCACGTTCCATGCACCGCGTGTGTGACCTGTAGCTGAAATTACATTTGTTTTTGTTTCGCCGCAGATACAAGTTAAATGTTCTGAGCCTTCTTCTGTGCAAGTTGCAGGAGTGATAACCGGGTCTTTGTGTGCATAGAAATCATGTTCTGCTTCTTTAAGGTTTTTGAAAGCTGCATCAAGTGCTTCATTTGCTGACTGTGCATTTACGCAAGCAAGTTTGTATCCGTGGTTTGCATTGGGAACAGACAAAGCAACCTGATAAGCTACATCAAGAGCATTCACGAAAGCATTCCAGCTGTCTTCAGTATATCTGCCCTTCTGCACATAATAGCCATCTGCAAAAAGTGTGTTTGATTTGATATATTTGTTTGCAGTGTTATATGCATCAACTTTATCAGAACTTCTGATATAGTACATTTCAGTTGTTTCTGTGATATTAGACTGGTCTTCCCATTCGTCATTCCATGTATTGAAGCTGACTGTGAAATTATAGTAGCCTGATTCGGGCTCTGTCATTCTTATCCAATCAGCACTGTCTGAACGATAAACTGCACCGCACTTGGGCCAGTTCATTGTTCCTTCTGTATTTGTGCCGTTGTTATCCGGCATCATAGTAAGCGTTGAAGGTTGATTACCTGAGATTACGCCAACACCACGCGTTCTGGGGTCGCGATAATTCCATGCTGACTGCGTTCTTACTTTATAAAGTAACTGAAGTTCTGCCTGCTGGACGTAAGTTGTGTTGAGTGTTTCAAGCACTTCAAAATAACAACCATCGCTCAGATTTCCCGGATAAGCATGGTAAGAGCCTACTGCACCTGTTTTTGATTCGTTGCTGCTTACAAATGCGTATGTGTATCCTGTAAGGTTTTTCCACACTGTATTATTCTTTTTATCAAGGATATCGTAATTGAAAGTATAACGCACAACAGAGTTTACATTTGCTGTTAAAGTGCCTGTAACTGTAAGTGCTTCCGCACCTGAAACTATCATTCCTTTGGTGTATGCCACATCAAGGTAAGATATGCCGCCTTCAGTATAATAAGGAATGTATGCTTCAACTGAATTCAGCCTTATCTGATAATTTTTATCAACTATCTCAACATTAACCTTTGTGTTGACACTTGTACCGATAAGAGTTTCCTTGTCTACGTAAAATTTTACAGGATTAAAGCTTTCGGCACCGGTGCCTATACCTGCATCTCTTGCCTGAGTAGGTAAAGCGAAACAACCTACAAGCATAATCGTTGCGAGTATGACCGAAAGTATTTTCTTACTCATTTAAACCATTCTTCCTTTCTTAAAAATTAACAAATTATTAACACACAATAATTATAACATCATAAATTACGTAAAGTCAAGAGGTAAGAAGCAATAAAAATGCTCCCGAATTGTTTTCAGGAGCATTTAAAATAATTTTTCTTATTCTGCAAAAAGTTTAAGATTTTTAAGGCCTTGTTCAACTGCCTGAATGTTTTCTTCAATACCTTCAAACTCAACACTGAAATAGCCGTCGTAGCCTGCATTCTTAATTACTTCAATGCACTGCTTTACAGGTGCATCACCCTGCCCTACAATAGTTCCTCTCAGGTAATTGCCGCCTCTTGTGCGGAAGAAACCGCAACCGGGGTCATAACCCATTCCGCTACGGATAAAGAAATCTTTCGCGTGAACATATTTTACATAGTTTGCAAGTTTACCTGCTGCAATAACAGGGTTTTCATCTGCACAAAGGAAATTTCCGCAGTCAAAAAGCACACCGAAGTTGGGGTCTGCAACACCGCACACAACTTTTTCAACACGGTCAGAATCCTGACAGAAAAATCCGTGATTTTCAATCATTGTTACGATGCCTTTCGTTTTTGCATACTCAGTAACAGCCTTGCAACCTTTTACAAACACGGGAAGAGCCTCATCAAAGCCCATATAAGACTTTCTTTCGTCTTTATATCCCCAGCCCGCATCGTGACGCATAAACTTAACACCAAGTGCTTCCGCCACATCAACCTTGCCTTTAATGCGTTCAATTTCTTTTTCAAGGTCACCGTCGCAGCCGTTTAACATATCAGCTCCCACAGTATAGCTTGAAATTTCAATGCCGACTCTTTCAGCTTCGGCTTTAAGTTCTTTTGCAAACTCAAGCTCTGTTTTGTTTTCGGGGACCATTAAATCGGTATATTCTATAGCATCAAAGCCCATTTCTTTAACTTTCTCTATAAGCGAAAAATGGGTATATTCTCCTGAATTCAGAAGTTTCTGAAAGCTGTATGATGATACTGAAAATTTCATAAATTAACCCTCGTTAATAATACTCTGAAGATATTTAACTGCAAGTCCGATATCTTTTGCAGGGTCAGCGCCTACTTCTCTTTCAATTGTAAGGAAGCCTTTATAGCCGATATCTTCAAGAGCTCTGAGATAGTACGGGAACGGAACTGAACCTGCACCGAGCGGTACTTCTTCATAAGAATCACCTTCGATTGCGTGTTCGCCTTCAGCCATTTCACGTGCACCGGGCATGCCGTAAACGATTTCAGGGTTTTCATAGAAACGCATATAACCGTCTTTTGCATGTGTATGTACAATATAATCCTTAAGATTATAAACTGCTTCAACAGGAGCATCACCTGAAACCATAATAAGGTTTGCAGGGTCAAGGTTAACACCTACACCTCTTGAGCCGAGTGAATCAAGGAATTTTTTAAGAATAATTGATTTTTCAGGACCTGTTTCAACTGCGAAATGTGACTGAATTGTGTCAGCATATGAACTGAGTTCAAAGCAAGCAGCCTGCATAATTTTATATCTTTCGTTTTCAGGGTCGTTAGGTACAACACCGATATGAGTAGTTACAATATCTGTACCTAGTTCTTTTGCAAGGTCAAGAATTCTCTTTGATTTTTCAACCTTTTCGGCATTTTTATCGGGGTGAACAAATCCGTCACCGCCAAGGTCACCGCAAAGAGCAGAGATAACAAGGCCATTATCACTTACTAACTTTTTGAATTCGGCAATTTTTGCAGGAGTCATATTTTCAGGAGCCATATCTCCGTGAGACGCATAAACCTGAATACCCTGTGCGCCGACTTCTTTTGCTTTTTTTACAGCTTCTGCCATAGGAAGTCTGAAGCTGTCAACAATTACACCAATAGGAAAATTGTACATAATAATCTACCTCTTTTTGAATGATTTCAATAAAAAACAGAGTAAATCAAATTAAACTGTTTACAAAACTGATTATAACTGATATCATTATTTTTGTCAATAATTCCTGATGACGGAGGTAAACATTATGTCAAAATTAAGAGTAGCAATTATCGGTTGCGGAAACATTGCAAACTGTGCACACATCCCCAGCTATATGGCAAACGAAAATGTGGAAATCAAGTATTTCTGCGATATCATCCCCGAAAGAGCTGATGCAGCAGTTGAAAAATATGGTTGCGGCAAAGCAGTTTACGATTACAAAGAAATTGTAAACAATGATGATATCGACGCAGTATCAGTCTGCACACATAACGACCATCACGCAATGATTTCAATTGATTTTATGAAAGCAGGCAAAGACGTGCTTTGCGAAAAACCTGCAGCAAGAACTCTTAAAGAGGCATTGGCAATGCAGGAAGTTGCAAAAGAAACAGGCAAAATGCTTTCAATCGGTACAGTTAACCGTTATAATGATTCAGTTAACCGCGTTAAGAAGCTGATTGACAACGGTGAGCTTGGTGAAGTTTTCCATGTTTATGCATCTTTCAGAGCACATCGTTCAATCCCCGGACTCGGCGGAGATTTCACAACAAACGCTTCTTCAGGCGGCGGTGCACTTATCGACTGGGGCGTACATTACCTTGACCTTATTCTTTACTGTTGCGGCGACCCCAGACCTCTTACTGCAAGCGGCGAAGCTTTCTGCAAACTTGGTAAAGATATGAAAAATTACGTTTATGAGGGTATGTGGGCAGAAGAAACATCTGATGTTGAAAACGGTACATACGATGTTGACGACTCTGTTACAGGTATTATCAGAACAGAAAACGGACCTACAATCACCTTCAACGGTGCATGGGCACAGAATATAGGCATCAACGAAACATACATTGACTTTATGGGCGACAAGGGCGGTATCAGACTTAACTACTGCGGATATTATACTTTCTTTACAGTAAAAGACGGTGCTCTCGTTGAAGAAAAGCCGAAATTCAGAATGAGAGACCATTACAGAAACGAAATTGATTCATTTGTTGAATCATGTAAAACACGAGTACCTAACCAGTCATACATTGACAAAGCAGTGCTTACTTCTAAAATTATGGATGGTATTTATCGTTCATCTAACATCCATCAGGAAGTTAAAATTTACGAAAACGCTTACGGCGAAGAATAATTAAACAAGAAACAAAAATAACCGATGCAGTTCAACTTAACTGCATCGGTTATTTTTATGATCTCAGATTATTTTTTCGTTTCAGAGGGTGACTTTTTCTTTGTGAAAATCAAAGCTGCTACTGCTGAAACACAAACAATAATAACTGCAATTGCAATTATTCTCTTTATCATCTGTGATTTATCAGCATTTTCATCCTCAGCTTCTGCGTTACCCGGATCAACATATGAATATGTTTCAATTGAATATTCTTCTGTTGTGGATTCTTCAGTCACAAGCAATGTCGTTGATTCCTCAGTAGTTGTTTCCGGTCTTGTGGGAACAGTAATATTTGTCATATTATTTCCCGCAGGTTTATTTTTCTTTGTTGTGCTCTTAGTTGTAGTTTTCTTAGTTGTAGTTTTCTTTGTTGTAGCTGTTTTTGATGAAAGCTTGAGAGTTGCACTGCCTGATGACACTTCAATAGAATTATCATCACCATCATAACAGTTATCAGCATCAGGAACTAATGAAATTGCAGAAGATGTTCCGTCTTTTAAAGAAGAATTCTTCTTGAAAGTTACTACGCAAACAGAACCGTCAGATTTAACTTCATCGCCGCCATAAACTACTACAGTATAGCCTGAATCTTTGTTCATACCTGTACAAGTCATCATAGCAGTATCTGCGGGACCTGCAACTTCAACTGAAACAGGAGTAAGCACAGCATCATCGTATGCAATATCAAAGCCAAGACCGGAATAACCTGTGTTTCCGCTGAGACCGATTTCAACCTTTACAGTTGAAGCTGTTTCACTCTTTTCTTTGACGGTAAAGCCTGCACCTGCAGCAGCAGCCGGAATTGACATAACAGCTACCGTTGTGAAAACAATAGCAATAGAAAGAAGGACGCTCAATAATTTATTTTTCATTTATTTCACCTCATAAATGTCAAATGGAAACGTGCCGCAACGACACGTTCCATCTGATAAGTTCTAATTAAAATACGGGTAAACGCTGTGTGAAAGCTAATTTGTAGAATTCAACCATTACTGTCTGTTCGTAAACTGCACCTGATTTACAAGTGATTTTTGCTGTAACATTAGCTCTGCAGTACCAGGGACGGTTAGGAACTACAAGACCATCTTTGTCAATTATAAGTCTGTCTTTATCAACTGACCATTCAACTTTCTTGACTTCTTCACCGATAACGCCTGCATAAAGCTGAACGCTCTGTTTTCTGTAGCTTGCAAACAGCGGCACCTTCTGGTAGTATTTCTCTTCAATTGCGTTCTCTTTTTTCTGTTCGCCTGCATAGATAACAGCAGAAACAATGCCTACTTTACCTGCTTTATTTGCAAAGGTAACAGCTTCTTCCTTTTGGTTAACAACACTGTTTTCAGGGAAGTCAAGCTTAACATCAGCATAACCTGTTGCACCGCTGAGAACCTTGAACTTAAGTGTGCATACAGTACCATTTTTACTTGTATTGGTAAGACCATTATAGTAAAGGATTCTTACTTTACCTTCATATGCTTCACCAATCTGAAATGCATTTTTTGCAAAAACATCACCGTTTGTTGCTGAAACAAACTCAAGCTTATCTGCATCGTATACGACTGTGGGGTTAACGGCACAAACCGGCTTTGAGTTTGAAACCTTAACAGTTACTGTAACAACATCGCCCGGTTTAGACTTGTTTACATTGCTTACAGTAAATGTCATTTCACCTGCAGCAAAAGCTGTAAGTCCTGCTGTTGAAGGAGCAAGCACAAGCACAAGTGCGAGAAGTACAGAAATGAATTTTTTAATGTTTTTCATAATTCACGCACCTCCTTAATTAGCAACGGGAACACTGTTGGGAACGTTTGTCTGTCCGGGAGTGCCGACAACGTCTCTCCAGAGGAATTCTACTCTGTTGCCATTAATTGTATAAACATCAACTTTTCTGAAGTTTACTGTATCGATAAAACCTGTCTTTGTGAAGCCTCTTTCTTCAAGACCTGCCGCAAATTTATTTGCCATTTCATTTGACGGGAAGTCAATTTTGAACTCAATCATAAGCTGGCTGTGGGGTTTTGACATATCTGTATAGTTGTCAAGAGCTCCGGGTTTGAAGCCTGTAATCCACCAGTATTTTTTATCAGGCTGTGCGTTTTTATCAGGCATTGAGAAAGATAATTTTTTATCCTTATAAACTGTCATAGCCATGGGTAAACGGTCATCGTCATTTGCACAGTCATAGTGTGGTGTAGTACGTGTGTCAGGTTTAGTGTAAACGCCAAGCTCAGCACCGTAAAGCACCATGCCGTACTGTCCCTTCCAGGGCTGAATCATCCACTGCTTGGGAGTACCTGCAGGCACACCGTCAAGCTCGCCTTCTTCATATTCACCGTAGTCAAAGAAAACGCGGAATGTATCATAGTACATGAATGTGTAAGGAGTTGCATAGTCATAAACCTCGTTGAAGCCGAAGTTTCTCTGCCACGGGTCATCTGCTGTGTAGAAATAACCGTCTGCAGATACCATGTAAGAGAGAAGCTTTGCATCGAATACCCATTCAAATTCGCCTGATTTATCAGCTATTGTAAGTGCTTTACGAAGTTCTGTGATATCCTTTGTATTGATTTTGCCGTCCTCATTAAGATCTGTTGTGATGGGGTTGTATGAAAGTTTTTCACCCAGAACAATTCTCTGAAGACGTACAAGGTCTTTAGCATTAACTGCACCGTCATTGTTTACATCGCCGGGGTAAATCTTCTTGTAGTAAATATCAAAATTTGCTTCTTTACCAAGGTATGTAACGATAACGGGGTTTTTACCTTCCTGATGATTGTAAGCCAATCTGATATTGAATCTGTGGCCCATGAAATCCAATGATTCAACTTCATCATATTTGTAAACAAATTCCTGCGCACCGTCGCCGAAATCTTTATAAGTAACTGTAACTTCAAGGCCTGAACAGTCAATCGGTTTACCGTCATCGTAGTAGAAGAAATACTCTGTTTTATCAGGAGCTTTTGTAACTTTGATTTTCTGAACAGGGTCAGCATCTACATAAATCTTGCAGCTTGCAGTTTTATCTGCATACTTGAAAACAACTTCATTTTCACCTGCAACGAGGGGCTGATTATAATAAACTTTTATATCAGATTCTCTCACAGTTACAGTGGTTGCCGGTTCAGTTGTTGTTTCAACTGCAGTTGTAGTTTCTGTTGCTGTTGTAGTTTCAGCAGCAGTTGTTGATTCTCCTGCCTGAGTAGTAGTTTCTGCTGTTGTTGTTTCTGCAACAGTTGTGGTTTCTGTTGCTGTTGTAACGTCAGCATCTGCTACAGAGCCGGCTCTTTCGATATTCCTTGTAAGTTCAACAACCTGTTCTGCGCCGTCAATTTTTACTTTCAGCTTTGTTCCGGTTACATCAACTGTATCGGAAACGTCAAGGTAGTAAAGCTTGTTCGGAGCAGAAACAACTGACAAAGAATCTGTGCCTGCAAATGCAGAGAAGCCTACTGCACAAGCTGTAAGCACTACTGCAAAGCAGATAGCAATACACAAAGATTTTTTCATGTTTCAAATCACCTCTTAAAATTTACTTGTATGTAATGGCATAGTCTGCCAAATAGGAAATAAGTTTGTTCCACAACAAGACCCTGCCCTGATGCGGACAGGGTTGCTATGAAATGTCTTTCAGGAATTAAAACATTGCAATGAGAGCTTCAAAGCCCTTCTTTATGTAATCCCAGAGAATGTCAAAGTTTACAATTTTGTTAAGGATTTCCCAACCTGTTTTGATGCCCTCAATGATATCTGTAAAGTTCATCATGTACACTTCCTTTCCTTTTGTGAAATAAAGTAACTATGGTCACCCATTAGTTCTCTATAATTATATGAAATTTTCGTTCCCGTGTCAAGCAAAAACACAGGATATTTTGCAGGTTTAATTATTTTTCATAATATTTACACCTTTCTTACGATTTTATTACAAAAAATAAATGAAAATTCAAAAAAGCCGTTGACATTTCATCTGTGTGTGTTATAATAACGACGAATTTCATATGTGGAAAAGAGTGATATTATATGTCAGAATATAAAACCTTTTCAAACAAACCCATAACCGAAGAAATCATGAAATTTGCCGAAAAGAATTTAAATGGTGAGCAGATTCTTTTTGCCGTGGTCGGCGACCTGAATCTGGACGGCAAATATGATTCTTCGGCTTTTCTTGTGACCAAAACATGCGCTCTGGCAGTTGACTCAAAGCACAAAAACGGATGCAGGCTTTACAAATTTGACGAAATTGAAAAAGTCACCGTCAAGAGAATGTACGGCAACGCAATAATAAGAATAAAAACAAACGGTGCATATGAAACCGCCCTTCGTTTTACCTATGCAAATGCCGACATTGCAGATGCCGCTGCTATTTTCATTAATAATGTAAATGACGGCGAAGATTCGGATGAACAGCTTCTTATCGTAAAGTCAACATATGATAAGCAGCGTTCTTTCTGTCCCAAGTGCGGCAGAAAGCTTGCTTCTCCCGATGCCGAATGTTACAACTGTAAAGGCAAGGGCAAAATCATTTCAAAATTAATGAGATATCTTTTACCTGAAAAAGGCAAACTCATTTTCTGTATTATTTTATCAATTGCCGTAACATTCCTCTCGCTTGTACCTCCGAGAGTTACACAGATGATGGTTGACGAAATACTTCCCAACAACGATGCTTCAGGGCTTATCAAAATAATTCTCGCCTTGTTGGGTGTTTATGTTGTTCAGTATTTACTTTCGTTCATACGTTCTTATTATCTGAGAATTGCAGGCGACAAAATAATAATTGACCTGAAAAAAGATATTTACGCAAAAGCGCAGTATCTCCCCTTGAGCTACTATGACAAAACTTCTACCGGTTCTGTTATCAACAGAGTCAACTCTGACTCCGTGGTGCTTCAGAACTTTATAATGCGTATTTCCCAGGAAGGTATCACGCAGGGCTTTCTTCTTATCGGTATTGCAGTAATCATGCTTGTGATGAACTGGAAGCTTACCCTGCTTTCTCTCCTGCCCGTACCTCTTGTCGTCCTCGGCGGCAGACTCTTCGGTAAAAAAATCGGTCCGATGTACCGCCGTCTGTGGATTAGAAGCTCTCACATTTCAACCTTGCTTGCCGATACTATTCCCGGTGTAAGAGTTATCAAGTCTTTCACAAATGAAGACTCTATCATCAGCAAATTCAAAGCATACTGCGATGATTGGTACAAAGAAGACAAAAGAGCAAGCGTTGTTTCAGCCGTTTTCCCCAATGTAATGACATTCCTCATTACCTGCGGTTCAGTTATCATCTGGTTAATAGGCGGTAAATGGATTATCGACCCCGGCAACGATTCAATCACAATCGGTATGCTCGTTTCTTTCATTTCTTACACAAGCATGTTCTACGGACCTGTAGGTTTCTTTGCAAATATCAGCGACTCTTATCAGAGTGCTCTTGCATCTGCAGAAAAGATTTTTGATATTATTGATGCTGAGCCTGAACATGACTTTGCAAAAGGCACAGAGCTGGAAAGAATGGACGGTAAAATTGAATTCAGAAACGTCAACTTCGCTTTTGACCGTTCAAAGAAAGTTGTTGATAACGTAAGCTTTACTCTCAACCCGGGTGACATCGTGGGTATTGTAGGCACAACCGGTTCAGGTAAATCAACACTTATTAATCTTCTTATGCGTTTTTATGACGATTATGAAGGCGAAATTCTTATTGACGATGTAAACATCAAAGATATTGACATGAAATATTACCGTGACCAGATAGGTTATGTTCAGCAGGAGCCGTTAATGTTCAAAGATACTGTTTTCAACAACATCGCTTACGGCACTCCCAATGCACACGTTGAACAGGTAATCTACGCAGCAGACGTTGCCAATGCTCACGGATTTATTTCAAGACTCCCCGATTCTTACGATACATTCCTCGGTGAAAGAGGTATCGGTCTTTCCGGCGGTGAAAAGCAGCGTCTTTCTATTGCAAGAGCTGTTATGAAAAACCCCAGCATCCTTATCTTCGACGAAGCTACAGCTGCTGTTGACTCTGAAACAGAAGAGCTTATCCAGCAGGCTATTGAGCGACTTATCCGCGGCAGAACAACCCTTATGATTGCTCACCGACTTTCAACATTGAGAAAAGCAAACAGAATTCTCGTTGTTGACAAGGGCAGAATTATTGAAAACGGCTCGCATGAAGAGCTTATGGCACTCAAAGGCAAATATTATAAGCTTATTCAGATTCAGTCTATGTCTCAGAAAGTAAGAGAACAAAAAGAATCTGAAAACTTTGAATAAGGTTGAAAGGGTGTGTAAAATATGTTAAAATATATTGAAGGACCTGAAGTTAAACTTACGGTTAACGATAAAATCTTCATCGATGCCGAATTTTACGGCTCTGATGAAAAGCTTTGCGAGCTTGAACCCCACAGACTTTTCCCTATAAGCGGTCTGAACAAGTACATATCCCTGCTCGACAGCGAAGGTAATGAATGTGCAATTATCAGAAATATTGATAATCTCCTCCCTGAAAGCAAAGAAGCACTCCAGAGTGCACTTGATGAATATTACATGATTCCAAAAATCACGCGTTTCGTAAAGCGTGATGAAAAATTCAACATCTGGATGTGGACGGTTGACACTGACAAAGGCAGATACACATTCGAATTGAGAAACAGCCTTACAGCAATCAAAACACTTTACGACGGGCGAATCCTTATCAAAGACGGCAGTGATAACAGATACGAAATCACAGACCTTCACAAGCTGGACAAACGAAGCATTAAAATGATACTTCCCGACATTTAATTAATAAAAAGGAGAAAAAATAATGAAACTTATTCTTGCAATTGTTAACAACGATGACAGCGCTGTTGTTTCTTCAGCACTCACAAAGGAAAAATTCACAGTTACAAAGCTTTCAACCACAGGCGGTTTCCTTATGGTAGGCAACACAACATTGCTTATCGGTTCAGAGGACAAGGACGTAGAAAGAGCAAAGAGCATTATCTCCAGATATTCACAGACGCGCACTCATACAGCCGCTTCAACCGCTACTTTCGGCACTAACATGAGCGAACTCGACAAAGCTAAAGAAGTAAATGTCGGCGGAGCTACAGTTTTTGTTCTCAGCGTTGACAGCATGGACAAATATTAATATGCTTGAGTATATTTGCGAAGAAACGGTCTGGCAGAAGCTGAAAAGCGAAAGCAGACCGATTCTGCTTTATGGAATGGGAAACGGTGCCGATATGATAATCGAAAAGCTCAATTCATTCGGCATTGAATACAAAGATGTTTATGCAAGTGATGAATTCGTAAGAGGTCATCATTTTCACGGCAAAAAGGTTCTGAAATATTCGGAAGCTGAAGAAAAATACGGAGATTTTGTTTCACTTATGACTTTTGCCGTAAAAGACGACAAAACGATAAACAGAGTTTATGAGATGAGCAAAAAACAACCGCTTTATTCTCTTACGGTACCTGTTGCAGGAGACGGACTTTTCACAAAAGAATTTGTAAAAGATAATGAAGAAAAGTTCGACAAGGCTTTTTCAATGCTTGCTGACGATAAATCAAGAGAAACTTACATTAATCTTCTGAATTTCAAAATCAGCGGAAAGCTTGAGTATTTAATCCCCTCTTTCAGCGAAAAATACGAGGTTTATGAAAACATTTTAAAGCCTGACAAAGATGAAATTATTGCTGACTTAGGTGCATATAACGGCGATACCGTAGAAGAATTCTTAAACGCAACGCACGGAAAAACTCAGAAAATTTACGCACTTGAACCTGACAAGAAAAATTTTTTAAAGCTTCAGAGAAACACAGAAAAATACGATTTTGTCAAAGCTTACAATGTTGCCGCTTACAGAGAGGATACCGTTTTAAAATTCAGAAAATCAGCAGGCAGGCAATCAAAACTTTCCGATGATGGCGAAGAAATTCAGGCATTGAAAATTGACAGCCTTATAAAAGAAAAAATTTCACTTCTCAAAATGGATATTGAGGGCAGCGAGCTTGACGCGATAAAGGGCGCAGAAAACACAATAAGAACTTATAAACCGAAGCTGTACATCTGTGCATATCACAGAAATGACGACATGTTCTCAATTCCCCTTGCAATAAACGAAATAAGAAATGATTATAAATTCTATTTCAGACAGCATAAATATATCCCCGCCTGGGAAAGCAACTTCTATGCAATATAGTGTTTAAAAATAAATTTCACAATCTTATGGTAAAATCGGTTATATTATGTTATAATAATCAGAAAATGAAATAATACGCAAAAACAATATACAAAAACGGAGAAAATAAAATGAAGCTTTCAAAAATATTACAGGGACTTGATTTCACCTGTGAAAATTTCACAGATCGGGAAATTGAAGATATCGCCTACGATTCCAGAAAAACCAAACAAGGCTTTCTTTTTGTTTGCCTTGTAGGTGCTCTGACTGACGGTCACAAATATGTTCAGTCAGCTTATGATAAAGGAACACGTGTTTTTCTTTGCGAACATAAAATTGATTTACCTGAAGATGCAATGATTATCATCACCGGCAATACAAGAAGTGCTCTTGCAAAGATAAGTTGCAATTTTTTTAGCAATCCTTCGCAGGAAATCAAGGTTATCGGTCTTACCGGTACTAAAGGAAAAACCACTACTGCTCATATTGTAAAATCTGTCCTCAACGAAGGCGGTATAAAAACAGGCATTATAGGCACAGTAGGTTCTTTTTTCGGAGACAGATTTATTCCCACAGCCAACACCACCCCCGAATCATATGAGCTTCAGAAAACACTCCGCATTATGGCTGATAACGGATGCGAGGCAGTTGTGCTTGAGGTTTCATCTCTCGGACTTAAGCATCACAGAGTTGACGGCACGGAATTTTATTGCGGTGCTTTTACAAATCTTTTCCCTGACCATGTGGGAACAAACGAGCATGACAGCCACGAAGAATACGCTTATTGGAAAACGCAGCTTTTCCCCATGTGCAAAAAAGCAATTGTAAATATTGATGACCCTTTCAGTTCTGAAATTATCAGAAACTGCTGTGGCGAAGTTATCACTTACGGCAAAAGCACAGATGCAGACTATATACTTGAAAGCTGTCAGAAAGTAAGACTGGGAAATCTTTTCGCTACAAATTTTCATACTACGGCAAAAGGCGAAAGCAAAGAATTCACCGTAGCATTACCCGGTGAAATCAACGCACATAATTCGCTTATTGCTGTTGCATTGGCTGATATTTTCGGAGTCAGCGATGAAAACACAGATAAAGGACTGCAGAAAGTGTTCGTAAAAGGCAGATGCGAAATCCTGCCTGATACACAGAATATCACCGTTATCATAGACTATGCACACAACGGCGTCAGCCTTAAAAGTATTATTGACACAGCAAAAGAATATGAGCACAACCGTATAATCACTCTTTTCGGCAGTGTAGGAGGCAGGACTGAATGCCGCCGTAAGGAATTAGGCACTGTTTCCGGAGAATTAAGCGACTTTACTGTTATCACAAGCGATGACCCCGATTTTGAAGACCCTCAGGCTATCTGCGAAGAAATTGCTGCCCATTGCAAAGAAGCAGGCGGTAAATATGTTACTATCCCCGACAGAGGCGAAGCAGTAAACTATGCCGTAAAAATGGCACAGGACGGCGATATTGTTATTTTAGCAGGCAAAGGCCACGAAGAATATATAAAAATCAACGGTAAACTTCTCCCCTTCAATGAAAGAGAAGAAGTTATCAAGGCGTTCAAAGAAAAGAAGGAAGGTAAATAAATGTATACATTCAGAATAGAAACAGACTTAAAAGCTTACGATGATTTCCTTGAAAAAAACGGCGGTCAGTATATTCAGTGTTCAGCATGGCAAAAAGTAAAAACAACATGGAAATGCACTTACTACTGCGGCTTTGAAGGCGATAAGAGAGTTCTTGCAGTTCTTGTAATGGAGCGTTCACTTCCCCTTGCAGGAAAAATCTGGTACGCATCCGGCGGTGCAGTATGTGACCACGGCAACACTCAGCTTCTTAAAGAATTCACAGAGTTCATGAAAGAAGAAATGAAAAAAGGCGGAGCTACCTGCTTTATTATGGACCCGTCTGTTTCACTTCGCATAAACGGAGAAGACATAGCTGAAGGACATCAGATGCACAAAACACTTACTGACCTGGGATATAAGCTTAACCCTTCTATTGAAAACTATACCTACAAACAGCCTGTACAGCTTTTCATTCCTCTCTTTGACGGAGATGTTCAGTTAACAGCCGATAAAATACTTAAAAAGTGTGACAAAGGCGTCAGATACAGCATCCGCATCGGTGAGCAGAGAGGTCTTGTAGCTGAAACCTTTACTTATGAAGATGTAGAAAAAAATCCCAAAATCATGGATGATTTCATGGCAGTTATGCGCGACACCAGCGAAAGAGACAGTTTCGTTGAAAGAAACGGCGAATACTGCACAAAGCTCCTCCGTGAATTTATCGGTTACAGCGACCTTAAGCTTGTTTATTACGACAAAGACCTTGATGAAAAACTCCAGGCAGAGCGTCTTGAAAAGAAAGAAAAAGCTCTTGCTGAACTTGAAACAGCTCACGAAAAGAAAGCAAGACAGCTTAAAGAAACTATTGACAGCGTCGATAAACAGACCGAACATTTCAATAAGCGTATGTCAGAAGCTGAAGAATTTACAAAAGACAGACGAATCTGCGTTGCAGGCGGTCTTTCAATTTACTATGCAGGCATGGGCAGCTGCCTTTTCGGCGGAACACGTAACGTAATCAGAAACAACACACGTTCAAGCCATTATCTCAATTATCTTCGTCTTTGCGAAAGTATAAAACGCGGATGCAGAATCCACGACCTGGGATACGTTATTGTTAAAACTCCTTCTCTTCAGGAAGACGGCACTCTCGGCGAGCTTATTCCTCAGGATAATTTCAAGGGCATTTATGACTTCAAGAAGAGCTTCTCAGCAGATTACCATGAATTTATCGGTGAATATGTTCTTGTAGGCAACGCCTTGAAATATTATTCATATGCAAAGCTTATGCCCACAGCTAAAAAGACTAAAATCAAAATAATAAAAATGTTACGTAAATAATGTAGCTATTATGTAATACACCCGCCTGTCTCCTTCCCGAGGATATATGGTGGGTGTTTTTTACTTTTGATATAATATATCATTTTATAAAATGATATTTATTTTTAAAAGTGTGTATGATATAATTGAAAAAAACGAGTAAGAAGGAAAAATCTTTATGTGGGAAATAAAAATAGGAAAAGATGTTTTTCGTGCAGATGACGGAGAAAAGCTGTCAGACGTGCTGATAAAAAACAACCTGAAAATTGAACACATTTGTGCAGGCAGAGGCGTTTGCAAAAAATGCACCGTTTTAATAAACGGTAAAAAGGAGCTTTCCTGCCAATACAGAATAAAATCAGATATAGAAGTTGAAATTGAAAAAGGTAATGAAATTTTATCTGTCACAGGTGCGGAAGAATCAGGCAGAATGACAGAGAATTTATGTTTTGTGCTTGATATAGGCACTACCACCCTTGGGCTGGCTCTTGTATCACTTGATGAAAAGAAAATCATAAAAGTCATTTCCCGTACAAATGAACAAAGAATTTTCGGCGCAGATATAATGGCAAGGATTGACTATTGCAGAAAAAACGGAGTAAATAACATTCAGAAAATCCTGACAGATGAAATAAACGAAATGATTTGTGCCTTCAACGTACCCGAGGTTGAAAAGCTTTTTGTTGCAGGCAATACAACGATGCTTCATCTGTTTTTCGGAGTTGATTGCTCAGGGATTGGCGTTTATCCGTATACACCTGCTTTTCTTGAAAGCAGGCAGGAAAAAGCAGAAAAAATCAAGGGTGTGAAAGAAATTATTTCCCTGCCTTCAATTGCATCATTTGCCGGTGCAGATGTGGTGGCGGGAATCAACTTTACCGGATTACCGCAAAAAGGAAAATATAACCTTCTTATTGACCTTGGCACAAATGCGGAAATCGTCCTTTATTCCGAAAACTCCGTTTTATGCACATCTGCCGCCGCAGGTCCGTGCTTTGAAGGAGCAAATATTTCCTGCGGAATGAGTTCTTCTGACGGTGCAATTTCAGCTTATGCAAAAGGAAAAATCGAAACAATAGGCTCTTACCCCGCGAAAGGCATCTGCGGCACGGGACTTGTTGATATTATAGCTGAGCTCCTTTCCGATTCAACAATAGATGAAACGGGATTTATGGAATGTGAGGAATTCTGCATTACTGAAAACGTATTTCTCACGCAAAATGATGTAAGGCAGTACCAGCTTGCAAAATCTGCCGTTTATTCTGCTGTTTTATCCTTGCTCAAAAGGCAGAACATCTCTTTTGATGACATTGAAAAAATGTATGTTTCAGGCGGTTTTTCTGCCGGATTAAATGTTTCAAATGCAGTCAGAACAGGACTGATACCAAAAGAACTCAAAGATAAGTTTGTAAGCATCAATAATTCATCTTTGCTCGGCACTGTAAAATACGCTTGCGAAAAAAATGACCTTTCCTCGATTATTGAAAAAGCAGAATATATCGATTTGTCGTCAGACAAATATTTTTCCGATTTGTTCATTGAAAATATGATGTTCGGAAGTTTTTGAGAGAAAAAAAATGAACTACCCCAATTTGTGCGGACAGTACAAATTGGGGTAGTTTAAATTGATAGGACTTTAATATTTTTTTGTAATTATGCAAGAGGAACCTGCGTGATTTCTGTTTCGCCGTTTACAACTGCATTGAGAATTGCAAGGTCATAAATATCAACTGCTGTATCGCCGTTCAGGTCTGCTGCGAAGAGAATCGGATCACCTTCTTCAAGTT
>JAGBHV010000066.1 GCA_017935325.1 Clostridia bacterium | reverse complement strand
AGTTGGGATAGATGGTATAATGTATACTGTGACCTTGAAAATGCTGTGCTTCTTCCCCGAAAAGAACGATTTAATGAAAAATGGAGTGTTCCTCGCCACAGCAAAAAAAATCCTGTAGCTTTCGGTTTTGGTCAGGCTAATCTGTGGTATGCAGATGGAGAAGATGCAAAAGAATTTGCAGAAAAAATGATGAACAATATTGAGTCTTATTGTGGCGAAAATATAATACCTGTTGTAGACGAAATATGAATATTCCCTATAAGTAATCAAAAAGCTTTTTATATCTCTCTTTCTGAAAAAGCTGTACATCCGACAAAACACAGACCTCCTTGTAAACCGGTATTACCGGATACAAGGAGGTCTTTTTTATGTTCAGCAAGAAAGCTATCAAATTTTATCTTTAGGAGTGAATCTTATTCTGAAAATGCATTTTAAATAGCCGAGTCCCATTTTTAAGAAGCCTGAAAAATTAAAGTTGCTTTCTCTGTCTTTTTCTCTTTTGTATATTGTGGGGATTTCAATATATTCTACTCCGAGACGTAAAGGCTTTAGGGTAAATTCAGCTATACTTGCGTTTGTTTTTTTATATAATTCAAGAGGGTATATCTGAAAAATCGAAAAAATGTCAGTAGCTTTTACGCCAAAAACAAGCGCTGCAAATCTGTTGATGGTTTTACTTCCGAGCGACTGTATAAAGGGAGCGTTTTCTACAACAGAATCTTTATGCCATTTTGAACCGCATACAATACTTTCAGGCTTTTCTTTCGCAATAGGTACAAGCTCTTCGATTGTACGCGGGTCCATTTCACCGTCAGAAACAAGAACTAAAAAATGAGAACTTTTTACAAGATGGGGGATTTCTTTGAATGCATCGTTGTAGGTTGATGTTTTCTGAATTACAATTTCCATTTTGTCACAGTTTCTTGTTCTTAAAAGCTCTTTTGCAACTTCAGCACTCGGACAATTTTCAGATTTTAAAAATAACACAATTCGTGATATATCATCGTATGCACCTGAATCCAGCACACCATCAACCGTATTCGTCAATGTCTGTGTTTCATTTGATGCAGGAATGATAACTGTAAGAGATTCAAACATTTCTGTTAACCTCCGAAAAAACTTAAATAAAACAAAAAATTATATCATTGTGTGATGATTAAGTCAAGGGGACCTCTAAAAACCCCTTGAGTGACACTACGTTTGCTATTTTTCCGTCATATGCCCCAAAAATTCTTGTTAATGCGACAGCATAAACTTCAAATTTTTAGCACATCTGACAAAAAATTTCTAAACGTATTTTATACAATAGGTTTTTAGATGTCCCCTCAAGTTGACAACCTTTAAATTAAATGATATCATCATAATAGAATTCTTATCAGTTAAGGGAGGGACGACAATGAAGAATATTTACTTTGTTCAGGCGGATATTACTGCTGATATAAAAGGTAAAAGTGCGTATCTGCCATATACTGCAGGCGTTCTTGTGGCGTCGGCTTTCAGGAGTGAAGCGGTAAGCAAAAATTGTTGTTTCAAAGAATTTATTTTTTATCGTGAAAACATAGAAGATGTTATTTCACGGATGGATAACCCTTCTTTTGTCGGATTTTCCTGCTATAGTTGGAATACTGAATATAACAAGGCCCTTGCAAAGAAAGTAAAAGAAAAATTTCCCCATTGTCTGATTGTATTTGGCGGACACGAAGTCGGCGATAGCTTTGATTTGCTTGAAGAAAACAGTTTTATAGATGTTTTATGCCATGGTGAGGGTGAAGAAACTATCAGAAATTTATTGGAAGCATATGTTCTTGATAAACCTTTTGACAATGTGGCAAATATCTCTTTCAGAAAAATTTCAGGCGGATATTCAAGAACTGCGTCGGTTGCACAGGAAACATTGGATTATCCGTCACCTTATCTTGACGGTTGGTTTGACGATATATTGAAAAAACACCCCGATACCACTTTTAATGCTACTATAGAATCAAGCCGTGGCTGTGCGTATCGTTGCGCATATTGTGATTGGGCAGATGCAAAGTCAAAAATCAGATTTGCGCCTTTTGACAGGCTTGTGAAAGAAATAAAATGGTTAAGTGACCACAAAATTGCTTTTGTGTGGGGTGCAGATGCCAATTTCGGATTGAATGACCGTGACCTTGAACTTGTTGATGAACTTGTTAAAATAAAGAACGAAACAGGTTATCCTGAAAGAGTTCGTTGGAATTATGCGAAAAACAAGTCTGAAAATGTGTTTGCTATTGTAAAAAAACTGAAGGACTGTAATTTAGACAGAATCGGAGCAACTTTATCTTTTCAAAGCTTGTCGCCCGTTGTTCTGGAAAATATCGGAAGAAAGAATCTGTCCCTCGATTTTTATAAAGAACTTCTGGCAGCATACCACAAGGAGAATATGAGATGTTATTCGGAATTTATACTTGGTATGCCCGGTGAAACTTACGAAAGCTTTACTTCAGGTATGGCAACGCTTTTTGAAATCGGACAACATTTCGTTTTTGATGTTTATTCGTGCATAGTTCTGCCTAATGCAAGAATGAACGAAAAAAGTTATATAGAAAAACACGGAATAAAAACAGTCCGCAAAGAGATGCTCAGAGACCACGCAAGCGTTAGTTCTTTTGATATACCTGAATACAACAATATTATCATTGAAACGAATACAATGAGCAGAGAAATGTGGATAAAATCAACAATGTTCTGCTGGTTGGCAAAAACGCTTCACGGAAGCGGATTTTTAAGAGCTTTTGCTATATATCTTTATTATGAAATGGGCATAGGATACGATGTGTTCTACGATAAAGCTCTTGATTACTTTGAAAAGAATAAAGATTTATTCATTTCGGAGCTTTATTATGAAATAAAGAATAAGACGGAAAATATTTCTCTCGGAAAGAAAAACAAGGCTCTTGTATTTAAACCGAGCGGTGATATCAACTGGACCGAAAGCGAATATATGTCATTGAAAATTCTTGAAAAACTTGATTTGTTTTTTGAAGAAATTGAACCGTTTCTTAAACAATTCAATATTCCTGAAGATGTTTATAAAGACCTTATGGCTTATCAGAAAGCAATAATCAGAAGACCAGACGAAAAAGAGCAGGAAATATCCCTGAATTATAATATTCACGATTATTTGCAAAAGATTTATGTTAACGAATATCATCCGCCGGAGAAAAAGAAAATCATACTCAGACTTGTTGATTCTACGGTTTATGATAATTGGCCGGATTTTGCCAGATTTGTTGTGTGGTACGGAAAAATGGGCTGGTCTTCATATAAAGATGATGTAACAGAAATAGTTTAAAACGCTTCAGCAATTTTATAAAATTAACAGTTGCCCTTATAAGTTTTAATCCCCATCGAGAAAATCGATGGGGATTTTGTGTGTAATACAGATTATTTTTTATTTATGATATAATGCGGATATTACTTTATGCTGAAATTTCAACCTTGAAAATTGCTTTGTTCTGTGAAACACGGAGATTTCCGAAGAACAGATTGCTGAAATTCTTGACAGTTATTTCCTGCGGAGGAACAACGGGGTATTCTGCGTTGTAGGAATCAGATTTATGCTTTGGATTAACCTTTGTGAAAAGGTAATTGATGCCCATTCTGTGAACATAGAATCCGTCAATTTCTATTTTCTGCGGCAGATAGCAGGTGTAACCGAAATTGTGGTCTTCTGAATTTTCTGCATCGATAATGTGGCTTGCAACACCTGTGGGGTAAAATTTACAGTTGCGGATAATAAGGTTGCCGTTCCAAGTTGAACCGTAATCTGAACGTAGTGCAACGAAACTGTCTGATAAAACAATTGTGTTTTCAATCAGAGCCGTTCCGCTTCCTATCAGTTTAATTCCGTGGTGACCGAGAACAGAGTTTATAACAGTTGCGTTAAGTACGCCCTGATGTGCATCAAAGCGGGAAAGTGCACATCCGTCATACACAAGATTTTTGCAGTAGTTTGTTCCTGCAATGCCCCAATAATCGCCGTTTGTTATATCGTTTGTCTGGTTGCAATTGATAAACTTTGCGTTAACTGCCGTTGCAGCGCCTATATCGTAAGTGCCCATTGTTACGCTTGTTCCCGCAGAGCCTATTGTTTTATATTTTTTGTGTCCTGTGAAGGTACAGTTTTTAACTGTAATATCAGCACAGCAGGAAAGGCTGACGAAAGCCGAATATGGTGAACCTGTTTTGCCTTCGTTTTTAATATCGTGATAAATTCTGTCTATAACTGTGTTTGAACGTCTTACCTGAATACCTCTTGCGTAATAGTTGTATTCGGAAGAAGCGTTGTTTGCAATTGTTGTGAATTTACCGCCGTTTATAGTTAACGTTTCTGCATCAACGGGGTAAGCTGTTGCACCTGTGATTGCGTTGAAATCCCATATAAGGGGAGTATCAGGCGAAATATTTCCGTTTTCGTCAACGAGAATAACGTCTGTCTGATTGCTGCCTGAATTCTGGTTTGCACCCTTGCGGATATATCTCTTGACATTGGAATCTGTAAGTACAACTAAGCTTTCAGATTCAAGAGTTGTGCCGATGCTTGTTGCATCAATCTTAAGGGGAGAAACCTTATCTGTTATGCTTATTGCACTCTGTGACGGTGCAACCTGAAATACCCATGCGCTTCTGTTTTCAACTGCTGTGTCGTCAATTATAAAACGTGCAGTTGACCAGTCGGTATCTGTCATAATACGTGCAGTTTTGTTTGCTCCGCCGATGTAATATGTTGCCGTTTCATCTGCCAGAACGCTTAAACCGTTTGAGTTTGCATAGTCGTGGGTTTTTACAATAGCTTCAAAGTCGTCAGTTTTGCCGTCACCCACAGCACCGAAATCTTCATATGTAACGTAATCAGAAAACGTTTTATTGAATTCATAACCGTCTTTAAAGTCGAAGTTTTCTTCTGAAGCGAGCAGAACTTCATCTGCAAAAGCAGTTATTCCTCGTGAAATTCCCACTTCTGAACTGCCTGTTATATAAACTTTGCCGTTTTCTACTTTAAGGCTGAAACTGTCTGTATCATTCAGGCTTTCATTGATAATAAAGGCTTTTTCCACATCTTTTTCAGTGATATCGATTTTTTTACCGCAAGCCTTATATAATTCATTGCAAAGAGTTTCTGCAGCGTCGGAATACAGAACACCGTCAGGTGAAACAACTGAATATTCGTCAATTGACACACCGCTTACAGTTATTTCCTCAAGAGGTCTTACAATGTAAGGGCTTTCAAAATTACCTTTGGCAAGCTCTCTTTTAAGTCCGATTTCTTCAGAAATCAATGAAAAGGGTGTGGTGAAAAAAGAAACAATGGTCATTATCACCGCAATAATTCGTGAAAACATTTTTTCATCTCCTTTAAAGCATTTTACTGTTATGATATTTCAATAAACAGTATACATCGTTATTCTACAACATATTACCAAAAAATACAACCCGATAATATTTGTACTTGACAATATCGAATATCGATATTATAATGTATATGTCGATATTCGATATAAAGGAGGTGCTGATTTGCCGAGATTAAAATTTCAGACCCTGACAGAGCAGATGTTTTATATTTTACTATGTCTTAATGAAGAATGTTGCGGAATTGACATTATGGATAAGGTTTTGCAGATGACAGACGGCAGAGTGAAAGTCGGCTCAGGCACGCTTTATAATCTGCTTGAACAGTTTATGGAATCGGAAATGATTATCCTGACAAAGGCACAGGGCAGAAGGCGCAGCTATATTTTAACAAAAAAGGGCAGAGAAGTGCTTCAAAGTGAATATAATCGTCTTTGTGCTCAGGCGGATGATTACCGTAAAATGTTTTTGTAAAAGGGGGTTATGTTATGTCACGTGAAGAAAATACAAAAACAATCTGCGAGGCTTTTGCTTATTATGACCGTACAGGTATGCAGGAATTTTTAGAGCAGAAAGCAGAAGAAGGCTGGCTGCTTGTAAGAAAAACGTTTGCAGGCGAATGGGAATTTGAACGTACAGAACCTAAAAAACTCCGTTATGCAATAACTTACCTTCCGCAGTTTTCCAACGAAGATGAATTTATTGTTTCATGCGGCAAAGAAGAATATCTCGAAATCTGTGCCGCATCGGGATGGCAATTTGCATGTGCATACAAAAATATGGTTTTCTTTTATAATGAAGAAGAAAATCCGCTGCCGTTGGAAACAGACCCGGAAGCGGAACTTCAATTGATACATAAATCTGTTCTGAAAAGTAAGCTTCCTGTGAATATCACATGTCTGGCAATATGTGCTGCGGCTGTTATCAGCCTGATATTCTTTGATACCACCGCAAAAACATTTACTCTGGCGCTTTGCGTTATGTTTATGATTTCGTTATACATATTTTTAGATTTTTATGCATATCTCCGATGGCGCAAAAAGGCACTTGCTGCTGCGGCTACGGGGGAATTCAGCAATACGAATATTTCCGATAAGCTTGTGTCAGGTTTATTTATAGGCGGTACACTTCTTTGTTACGGAGTTATATTTGCAGAGTTGATTGCAACAAAAGATTGGAACACGCTCGGAAGAATGATTGCAGTAAGTGTTGTTATGGCGTTGAACGGATTTTTTGTTAAACTGAAAAAGAAAACAAAGAGCACCCGGAAAAAGCACATAATCACCTTTGCTTCGGTATTGATTTATATAGCGGTAATAGCGGCAGTTGTTGTGTTGACCGAGTTGTTATGAAAAGGGGAGAATATATATGAAAAATGATGAAAAAATCATGAAAAATGAAGCGCGTCAGCTTGCAAAGCTGAAAAAATCAGCTGCGAGCGGCAATTCAGGCAAATATTTCTTTATTCTGCTTGTGCTGATTGCCATTGTGAATATTCTTGATGAGGTTACAAGCAACCTGACTGTTACAGTACAGTCTTCTTTTGTGACGGAATTTTTTGTGAATAATCCCTTTATGGGCAAATATTATACGTATGAAGACGGCCTTGCTTTTCATTCAGGCATCGGTGTTTTTACTTACGTTTTAGGATTGTTTACGCCTTTCTACAAAGCACTTGCTGATAAGTGGGGCAGAAAACCGCTTTTTGCTTTGTCAACGCTCGGAATGGCAGCGGGTCTTCTTGTTATTTATCTTTCTTCAAGTTACATAATGTTCCTTGTCGGTTTTGCGATTATAAGCTTCTTTATGGGTCACGATATTCAGATTATATATATTCTCGAAGAAGCGCCTGATAAGCATCGTGCAAAAATTTACAGCTTTCTTAAAAGCTTCGGAATTTTAGGCGTTATACTTATTCCCACACTCCGTGATATGCTTATGGGAAATGATGCAACAAAATGGCGTGAAATTTTTCTTGTGCCGTCACTTATCGGATTTGCAGCAGTTTTGCTTGTTATTCTTCTTGCAAAAGATACAAAGGTTTTTGTAAGCGAAAGAACTGCGTATCTTTCCCGCCCTTATGAAGAAAGACAGGCGGAGAAGGCTTTGAAAAAGAGTCAGAAGCAGGCACAGAGAAATCAGTCAGGTGTCTTTAACGGAATAAAATATATTTTTGCAAATAAAGACACAAAAATGCTCATAATCTCTCACATTATCTTTGATGCTGCAATGCCTGCGATTGCGTTGTATTTTGAATCTGCAATGCACCGTGCAGGAATGAGCACAAGCAATATCACAAAAGCTTTGTTTATGGTGCCTGTGATTTATGCCGCAATTACTTTTATTTCAGGTTTTATTGCTGATAAAGCGGGCAGGAAAGTGACAGTTACTTTGTTTTCAGTAACATGTATCCTCGGCTATATCCTTTTTGTTGCGGGAATTCTGCTTTCATGGAATCCTTACCTTGTGGGTTCATTTGCAGGACTTTATCAGGGTTCATACTGGATCGGCAGAGATTACATGAATGTTATGATGACTGAAAAAGTGCCTACAGATATCCGCGCATCAGTAGTCGGCGCTGAAGGACTTCTGGTTATTATCGGTCTTGTTTTCGGCTATGGCAGTATAATAATCGGTATGACAATTATGCCTATATGGTGGGCGTGTCTTGCAATTTCCGTTCCTACGGTTGCAGTTGCTGCAATTATGTTTGCACTTAAGGTCAAGGAAACAAAAGGTGCAAATCTCGATGAAATAAAGTAGTTATAGGTCATGCAAAAATCCACATGATTTCTTTACAAAAATAAAACAAAATTAAAAAACACCTTGAAAAACATCATGTGTTATAGTATATTATTTATAGGGGATCTCTAAAAACCCCTTGCACGAAACTACGTTTGCTCTTTTTCCGTCATATGTACTGAAAATTCTTGTTAATGCGACAGCATAAACTTCAAATTTTCAGCACATCTGACAAAAAAATTTCTAAACGTATTTTATACAATAGGTTTTTAGAAGTCCCCTATAGGCAGTTTTGCCAAAAAATAAAGAATGGAGAGAAATTCATGGACAAGTTTTTCAAAATCTCTGAACGCGGCTCTACCGTGAAAACAGAAATTATCGCCGGTCTTACAACGTTTTTTGCTATGGCATACATTATTGTTGTAAACCCTAATCAGATTGTGGGCTTCAGTTTTGATGTTCCCGGTGTGCCTCAGATCTGGAATGCAGTTTACATTGCATCAATCGTTGCAGCAGTAATCGGTACTTTGCTTTATGCTCTTTATGCAAAAATGCCGTTTGCACAGGCTTGCGGTATGGGTCTTAACTCATTCTTCTTTACATCATTCGTGCTTCCGCAGATTGTTTCAGGTAACGATGTAATCAAGGGTTATCAGGCAGGTCTTGTTATTATCCTTCTTTCAGGTATTATTTTCCTGATTCTTTCGGTAACAGGCGCACGTAGCTACATAGCAAAAGCAATGCCCGAATGCATTAAAAAGGCAATTCCCGCAGGTATCGGTCTTTTCATTGCATTTATCGGTTTCCAGAATGTTGGTATTATTCAGGCAAATCAGTACACTCTTGTACAGTTTGTAAAAATCAACGGTGCAAAATGGGCAGATATTGCTCCTGCAATCATTGCACTTCTCGGTTTTGTTATTATAGCAGTACTTACAAAACTTAAAGTCAAGGGTGCAGTTCTTATCGGTATCTTTGCAACTACAGTTATTTATTATCTTGCTACATGGCAGTTGCCCAACTTCGATTTGACTTCAGTAACTGCTCCGTTCAAAGATTTTGCTGAAATCGGTATCACGGGTGTGTTCAAAGCTGAATCATGGAAAAACGCTTTCTCAGGCGAAATGATTGGCGGTATTTTCTCTGTAATCATGCTTATTATCACATTCTGCCTTGTTGATATGTTCGACACAATCGGCACACTTTACGGCGCAGCATCAGAAGCAGGTATGCTTGATGAATCAGGCGACCCCGTTGATATCGATAAATCAATGGCTTGCGACTCAATCGCAACAGTAGCAGGTTCAGTTTGCGGTACATCAACAGTTACAACATTTGTTGAATGTGCATCAGGTGTTGCAGCAGGCGGCAGAACAGGTCTTACAAGCCTTGTAACTTCAATCTGCTTTGCACTCTGCTTGTTCCTGTCACCCATTGCAAGCATTATCCCCGCAGCAGCTACAGCTCCCGCACTTATCTTTGTTGGTGTATTGATGCTCAAAAACTTCTCTAAAGTTGATATGGAAGATATGCGCAGTGCAGTTCCCGCATTCTTGACACTTGTTATGATGCCCCTGACTTATTCAATTGCAAACGGCATCGGTATCGGTTCTATTGCATATGTTCTTATCACATTGTTTACAGGCAAATACTCAAAGAAGGATATTGCAGTAACAATTATTGCTCTTCTCTTTGTATGTAAATTTATTTTCGGTGCTATCTGATAAGTGATATAATAAAAGCCGAACACCCTATCTTTTAAAGATAGGGTGTTCGTGTAAGTAGGTGAAAAAATGTTTTTCAATCTTTTTAAAAAGAAAAAGGAAGAAGAACTTCCGTTAACAGAAGAAGATAAAAAATGGAATAAAATGTGGGATTTGTGGTCAGATGGTGAAATTGAATCGCCCTATAACGAGTTGATGACATACCAGAGTGAAGTCAATAACGGTGGCCATGACCAATATTTTCTCAACACTTCGGATAATTCGGATATTGAAAAAGAGCTGAACGCTTTGTATGAAATTTTACCGGAAGAAGCAAAAGAAAATCTGAAAAAAGCATACAAGGCATATCTGAAGCTTGAAGAAAATGAAGACGACGAAGAAGCACAGGAAATTCTGGAAAATGCTGATAATAATTTCTGGGAAAATGAGGAGCAGATTACAGAAATTATTAAAAAACGTGCAGAAAAAATTGAATAATAAAAAACGGGATATCTCGCAAATCACGAGATATCCCTTTTGATTTTTTACTGAAGTCCCCTTAAGATTATTTCTTTTTGGGAGCTTTTATTTTATTGAGCTTTTTGTTAAGGTCAAGGAGTTCTTCTTTTGTGAATTTAATATCCATCATACCGCCTACAAGTGTGAACAGACGAAGAACTGTAAAACCGCCCATCATGCTCATCATTTCAGGTCCTACTTCAAATCCGCCGGCTTTTATTTTGCCGTCTTTATTGTCTTTTGAGCCGCCCATGAACTTGCCTACAAGTCCCATGAAAATCAGCTTGCCCTGAACTGTGGAAATTACGTCACTCATCTTATCGTTGAGTGAAAGGTAACCGTCGCGTGTTTCAATGTCAAACCAGTTAAGAATTGCACCTTTTTCAACAAGTCTGTATTTTTCGTTGAATGTGTCAACTTTTCTGATGAAGCTTTCGTCTTTGCAGTCACCTGCAACGGCAGTAAGCTTTGTTTCGCCTCCGTTTTTAACTTCAAAATAGAAGAAGTGATCATCTGCAGCTTTTTTGCCGAGAGATACGCCGTTTGCGAATAGCTCAACTTCAGGAAGGTTTGAATAAACGGTAACTTTTGTTACGTCTTCAACGCGGTCAATGTAACGTTTTCCCGCAATGTGAACAAAGGGTTCATCCGACAGCCATGCTTTATAAGCGTAGAAAGAATCTTTTTTGTATTTGCGGTCAAAGGTTACAAGACCTTTGTGATTCTGTCCGTTTTCACCGCCCTCGTTACGTGCGTCTGCACCGAAATCGAACATATTCCATACATGGGTTGCCCACATATATTTACGTGTAAAGAACTGTTTGATAAGTTCTTCGTGGTAATATGCCTGATATTCTTCTGTATAGTCGCCCTGAACGGGGTTTGAAGTATGCCAGTCAAGAGCTTCACAACCGTATTCTGAACAGCCGATTGGGATGTCCAGATGTGTTTTGTGGAAATTATCAAACCACGGACCGTTCATTGCTGTTTCACCGCCGTACCATCCGAAATAATGGTTATAGGAAACAACGTCGGGAATCTGCAGATATGGGTCGTCGATTTTACACATTGAAACTGCGGCAATTGTTGTAAGTCTTGTTTTGTCCATCTCGTGGCAAAGGTCATTGAGTATACGATGGTTTTCAAGCAAATCTTCATCAGAACCGCCGATGCCGATTTCGTTTGAAAGACCCCATACAACAATTGACGGGTGATTATAGTTCTGTGAAATAAGTTCTTTCATCTGTGAAATCGTGTTTTCGCGTCCTGTGGGCATATGCTTTGAAATGTAGGGGATTTCTGCCCAGATAACAAGACCTTTTTTGTCGCACAAATCATAGAAATACTGGTCGTGCTGATAGTGGGCAAGACGGATTGTAGTTGCACCAACCTCGCAGATAAGGTCAATATCTTCTTCGTGATGCTCGGGAAGAAGAGCGTTACCGAAGCCCCATCTGTCCTGATGGCGTGACACACCGCGAAGCGGGTATTCTTCTCCGTTGAGGATAAAGCCGTTTTCAGGGTCAATCTTGAATGTACGGCAACCAAAAGCTGAAGTAACGCAGTCAAGCACTTCACCGTCTTCAAGCAATTCAGCTTTCAATGTGTAAAGGTAGGGGTCTTTTCTGCCGTGCCATAAGTGAACATCCTTGATGTCAAGAGTAACTTTTGTGTCGTTAGTTTCAAGCTTTGCCACTTCTTCACAGCAAGCAGAAAGAATAGTATAACGTATTTCCTGATTGATTTTTGAATTTGTAACAAAAGCTTCAATTTCAACATGGGCGTTCTTGCCGTCAATTTCGGGAGTGATTTTAATTCCTGGAGCACCGTAATAATCTAAATCAAAGTGAGAATTGTTTACGCAGATAAGGTTTACATCTCTGTAAAGACCGCCGTAGAAAGTGAAGTCAGCCATCTGCGGATAAACTGTTTCGTTTGCAGAGTTATCAACTGCCACAACAAGCAGATTCACACTTTCAAGTGCATCTGTAAGGTTGACTCTCCATGTGGAATATCCGCCGTCATGGTGAGCCAGCTTTTTGCCGTTTAAATAAACATCGGCTGATGAATTCGCACCTTTTAATTCGAGATAGTATAAATCTGACTCGGGCAAATCCATTTTGTTGATAACTTTTGCGTAGTAAGCCGTACCGCGGAAGTAGTCGTTATCGCCGTCCTGACCGTCAATAGCATTCCATGAATGGGGGAGATTTACAAAGTTCCAGTCTTTGGGCATTGCTGCAGGAATTTTACTTGCCTGCTTTGTAAAAGCCCATTTTCTGTTGATGTTAATAATGTTTCGCATGTGTTTTACCTCGTGTGTATAGATTGTTTTTATACTGTTTCGCGTGCTTTTAATTCGGCATTCATTTTCTCGAGTGTTTTCTTGTCAAGGTTGTAGATAAATGTAAGTCCTACAAACATCAGAACTGCGCTGAACAGATAAAGTCCTGCAACGAGCCAGCACATGTTTGCGGCAGTTTCAGCAGACTGACCTTCTGTGCCGAGTTTTGAAACATAACCGAGAAGTCCCATGATAACAAGAACGATTGAGGGACCAACGCCCTGTGCAAGTTTGCGGAAGAATGAATGAAGTGAATAAACCGTACCTTCTTCGCGTTTGCCTGTTTTCCATTCATTGTAATCAATAGCATCTGCCATAAGTGCCCATGAAACGCATGTGTAAATACCCATACCGATGCCGTAAATTGAAAGTGAAATTACGTAAATTACCAATGATATTGTTTTGTTTCCTATCATCGGGAAAACAAACATAAGCAGACCGCCGAGTACGGAGATGAGTGCACCTGCCGAAGCGGCTTCTTTTTTGCCCCATTTTGCAACAATCTTTTTGATAAAAGGCATGAAGAGAAGCATGGGAGCAAATCCGATTACTGAAACAAGACCTGAAAGGCTTGCCTGACCGAAATAAATTGCAAACATAATTGAAGTTGCAGTTGTTGCAGACTGCATGCCGAGGAACATTGCCATAGCTGCTATAGTAGCACCGAGTGCTGCACGGTTTTTGAAAAAGTTAATAAAAGCTTTGAAAATGTTGAATTTTTCGCCTTCGTTTACTTTGACTGTGTTGTCAGCAACTCTGATTGTGATTTTCTTAATCATAAACATGAATGCGATAAATCCGAGAATGCCCATTATAAGAGCTGCCCAGAAAACACGTTCGCCCAAAAGTGTTTCAACCTGCACACCTGTTTCGGGATTGATAACGGGATTACCTTTTTCATCAACCTCTTTGTGCCAGATAAGCATGGGGAGAATAACCATGGGAACGATGTTACCGAACATTGAACCTACTGAACGCCATGTTGAAAGCTGTGCTCTTTCTCCGCCATCTTCTGTGATAAGTGAAAGCATTGAACCGTACGGTACGTTTGCCACAGTGTAGCAGGCATCCCATATAATGTAACCGCCGATAAAGATAAGCGTTTTGATTGCAAGGCTTGCATTCGGTACGGGAATGAAAACAAGAGCACCTGCAACAAGAAGACCGATTGCACCGACAAAAATGTACGTTTTGAATTTACCCATTTTATATTTTCTCTTGTCAGCGTCAATAATTGAGCCGATGATGGGGTCGTTTATAGCATCCCATATCTGAACGATAAGAAGAAGTATAGAAAGATAACCTGTTTCGAGCATCATGTAAGCCAGCCAGAAGGTCTGAACTGTACCTTTGAGCGAGAAACTCATGTTGCAGCCGAAGTCGCCTGCGGCATATGCAACTTTGTCAAGCATGCCGAACTTACGATGTCCGTTTTCGTCAAGTTTAATTGCTTTTTTAGCCATAATATTCCTCTTTTCTTTGGAATTTTTAGTGATTATACACTAATAATATTATAAGATATTCAAAAACCTTTATCAAGTCTTTTAGGGAAAGAAAAAATAAAATTTTTTTGAAATCACATTGAGCAAAAAGAGCTATCCTTCCGGGATAGCTCTCAGACTGTCGATAAACCCGCATAAGCATATATGCGGATATTTAATATATAAAAACTCGTCAATAAACACAACTGAAAAGTAATAGAAAAGTGGGTGATACATCGAATATCACCCACTTTTTTGCATATATTTGTCATTTT
>JAGBHV010000065.1 GCA_017935325.1 Clostridia bacterium | reverse complement strand
GTGTAGAATGCAGAATGCAAAATGCAGAGTTTCGGGTCTGCGACGCTGATTAATAATGATATCAACGGCAACATCGTAGGGATGCCCCTCGCGGGCATCCGCAAATTTCATGAAAATGGCGGTCGACCGCAAGGGTCGACCATACGGATGCGAACGAAAACATACTGACAAATTATAATTTATCGCACAATTAATTTTAACATCGTAGGGGCGCCCATCGGGCGTCCGCCTGAAAATCATGCATAAACCTACGGGTCATCGAGGACGCCGACCCCCACGACGGATAGATTACATACCCAAACCTGCTATGGGCGTTGTAATTGCGGGATATAGCAAAAACTTATATCAGTGATAGTTGAAATTTGCATCGCAGACCCGAACTTATTCACTCTCACTTCTTACCTGTTACTTCAAAAAAACAGGCAGATGAAATCCATCTGCCCGTTGGTTTTATTTTTTCATTTCAATCATGTCGCGGTATGAAATAAGTTCAATGCCGTGAGCGTTAAGGTGCTGTTCCGTTTTGGGGTCTTTCATAATCTGATATTCCCACACTCTGTCGCGCCATCTTGCTGTAATACCCTTGATTTCATCACATTCTACTGACGGGTGAACGTAAGTTTCACTGAAGCCTGCAGGGATATTGCAAAGGTCCTCAAGGAACATTTCGCGGTATCTCTCGTAGCTTGTTCTCATTTCGTCGTTCCATTTGGGGAAAATGAGATAATCAGGCATAATAACATTATTTTTCTTGCCGAGATAATCGCAGATTTTGCATGCGATAGCATAAACGAAATAAGGTGTGCCTTCGGGACACTCTGTTTTAAGCGGTTTTCTGCACATTCTGAATGCATAACCCAGCTCACCGCAAACCTTCATTGTCATGGGAAGCAATTTGAAATTACCGCCTTCAATTCCGTAAAGAGAACCCATATGGTTATCAAGATGTGACGGCTTCATGCCCATGCTTTCGGCAAGCCTAACCTGTGCGAGAATTTCTTCCCTTGCTTCATCAAGGTCTGCGTGTTTAGCAAAATCTTCGCATTCGGGCCACATAAAACCTTTTTCGTTTTTAAGGGACGGCAAATCAGTAACAGGTCCCCAGTTGTAGCTGCCCCATTCGCTTGTAGTTGTAAGATGCACGCCGATTGCATACTGAGGATTGTCTATTGAAAACTGAACCGCCTCTTTTGCAAATTTACAGGGCATCATAATTGTTGAAGATTTAAGTCTGCCTGATTTAAAAAGGTCCATAACAGCTTCATTTGCTGCACCGCACATTCCGAAATCATCTGCATTGATAATTAAATATTTGTCTGCCACTTGTCATTACTCCCCTGATATAAAAAGTTTACAGACTGATTGTACCATATTGCACCTGCAAATTAGTTAACAGATTGTTAACAATTTCAGAAAGCGGCATAAATATCTTTATTCCACGTCTTTAAACCAATTTTCTTCAATCGCTTCATCTGCTCTGAAGCAGGAAAGAGTTTTATGCACCTGTGAGTAAAGGTTCTGTGTTCCGCGGGGCGTAGCTGTATAATTTGCGGCTCTGTCGCGGCTTATTCCTATCTTGTCTGCAACCTCAACTGCATCGATATTGGCACCGATAAACAAAAATTCCCAGCCGTATTTTTTCTTCTGCTTCTCAATCATTCTTTTGACTGTGGGCGCATTGTATCTCCTGCTTGCATTTTCCATACCGTCGGTTGTGATAACAAAAATAGTCTTTGACGGCACATCTTCTTTGCGTGCGTATTTGTGGATATTTCCGATGTGATGAATTGCACCGCCTACCGCATCAAGCAAAGCTGTGCAGCCTCTGACGCAGTAATCTCTGTCGGTCATTTTTCCGATTTTTCCAAGGTCCAGCCTGTCGTGAATCACTTCGGTTGTGCTGTCAAACAGAATTGTTGAAACATAGCACTTGCCCTCTTCTTTTTTCTGCTTTTCAATCATGGAATTGAAGCCGCCGATTGTGTCTGCTTCAAGGCCTGCCATTGAACCGCTTCTGTCAATAATAAATACCATTTCTGTTGTGTTGTTTGCTTTAGTTTTCATAATTGATTCCTCCGATAAATTAATATGATTATGTGGTGTTTTCACCTTACAGCCATATTATAGAGGATTGCAGACAAAGAAAGGTCGCATAAAAAGCGACATTTTCTGATAAGTGCGATTGTAAACAATTTATTAAATTTCTGAAAATCTGAAAAAAATTACACCGTTTTCAGTCAAAAAAACAGGCTGTACCCCCTATTTATGGAGGGCTTTTTTCAAATCTCTACCATAAAAAGAAAGGAATTTTAAAATTGAGCGAAAACAAAAGATACTATTGGT
>JAGBHV010000003.1 GCA_017935325.1 Clostridia bacterium | reverse complement strand
GAAAGAAGGTATGTTTCGTGAAAAAGAAACATTACAAACAAAGCAAATCCAGAAAACTTTATGACGAATCTTGTGTATTTTTCGATCGTTACGAAAACAATGTAACTCGCAAATACTACAAGATCAACTACAGAAGATTCATCAAATTCTGTAGAGAACACTACGGTTGTAAAACCAAAGCAGAATGTATGGAACACATACTTGACTATGTGCAATATCTGATCGAAAAAGGCTTAAGTGCAAGTACAATTCACACTTATCTTGTTCCTGTTGCACTTTACCATGGAGTGGCTCTTTCACTTCTGAATCTTCCCATCAGACACACTGCAGACAACACTCGCTCAAGAAAAGAAAGAAAACATTATCGTACCAATGGTGATGAAAACAATCCGAAATATGCTTTTAGCGTTGGATTTCAAAAATGCGTGGGCATAAGAAGGGATGAATTGAAAAATCTTCACGGCAATGATTTTGTAACTGACGAATCAGGATACCCTTGTGTCAGAGAGAGACAAGGAAAGGGTGGTAAAATGACTTTACAAAGAATTCTGCCTGAAGATGTGGATTTCATCAGCTCATATTTTGACGGAACAGAAAACAAAGTTTTCACCGAGGAAGAAATGAATAATCAGATTGATTACCACGCAATGAGAGCTGTACAAGCATTCAGAGCGTACAACTTTTATCTTGAAAAAATTGAGACAGAACCCGAATATCGGAAAACGCTTGAAGAGGAAATTATCAGAAGATGGAACAAGTATAACCTTGATAAAACAACCAAGAAACCGAAACTCTTTGATAAAAAGGAAATTAGAGGTAAATATTTTGTACGCGGTAAGAATAAAGAACTTGCCGTAAAAAACGGTTTGCCGTTGTCATATGACAGACTTGCAGTAATGGCAGTTTCAGTATTTCATCTGTCACATTGGAGAAACGATGTAACAATCGCAAATTACATATTAAATAATAAAATCTAACAGAAAGGAGAACAACTCGTGAAAAAAGATCCGGCTGACATCACTGTAGCCGGAGAGATTATTGATGAAAAATATATTGAGAATAAAGTAATAGAAACGCATATAAGTGGTAAAATCCATAAAGATGTTTACAAAAGCTTAGCGAGAGGATTTTTACCGGATATACTTGCTTTTTACGAAAGCAAAAGAGGAAAACAAAAAATAGAAGATTGCGAGAATTAAACAATCTCTTGACATACAGTGTAAACAAAAACAGGGAGTCATCAGACTCCCTGTTTTTGTTATATGTAGTTATACTTCAATAGTATTTATTAAAAGAACAAATCCGAACGCTTCACCAATAAGTGAAAAGTTCGGATTCTGTTCGTTTGGTGATCCATCGGAGATTCGAACTCCGGACACCTTGATTAAAAGTCAAGTGCTCTGCCGGCTGAGCTAATGGATCGTATTCGTTCTCGCTGAACACCTTGATATTATATAGTGTTTTTTTGAATCTGTCAAGATATTTTTTAAAAAATTTTCCGTTTTTTGTATTTTTTATCATTTTAACATATTTTATGCGTTTTGAGAGAAACTATTTATGAGTTTTTCAGGAGGTTTTGCTATGTCAGTAGTTTTAATCAGGACTTTTATAATATATTTTCTGGTGGTTCTGGCTGTCAGGCTTATGGGAAAACGTCAGATAGGACAGTTGCAACCCACAGAGCTTGTTGTCACGATAATTCTGTCTGAAATTGCAGCAATTCCCCTTGAGGACAGCGGAAAACCTCTTCTTCATTCAGTTGCAGCTGTTATACTGCTGGCATCTCTTGAAATTATTTCTTCATATATAGCTCTCAAAAGCGGAAAGTTCCGCAGGGCAGTGGAGGGAAACGCTGTTTATATCATAAAAGAGGGTAAACTTGATATTAAAGCCGTTAAAGATATCCGTTTTACCATAGACGATATCATGGAAGCGTTGCGTCAGAAAGATGTTTTTGATATTTCAGACGTTGAATATGCAATTGTTGAAACTAACGGAAATTTAAGCGTTATGCTCAAATCTGATAAAATTCCCGTATCTCTCAGTACGTTCGGCAAAAAATCTTCTGAAAAGGGAATTCCTGCCGTAGTGGTATCGGACGGAAAATATATTTATTCCAATTTTTATCTTTGCAGAACAAGTAAGTCTGAAATTGATAAAATATTATCCCGCGAAAACCTTACTGCCGAAAATGTTATGCTTATGACGCTTGATAAAAAGAAAAACAAGGTTGTTATTCCTAAAGGAGAATGAAAATGAAAAGACTGATAATTGCAGTGGCGATGCTTGCTTTTTCTGTTGCGTTGGCTGTCTGCGGGTATTTTATGACTGAAAATGCGACAGATGAGGTTTCTGTTGCTTTTGATAACTGTATGAGAAAAGAAAAAACTGAAAAGAAGAATATAGAGAATATAAAAAAGACAGCAGAAATATGGAATAAAAACAAAAAGATTTTGTTCATTTTTCTCCCTCACGATGAATTTAGCGAAATAGAGAAAAATCTTATCAAAATGAAATATTTTATGTATGATTTTAACTTTGAGGAGAGTTCGGAATTAAGCTTCGAGTGTGTCAAACTTCTAAAAAAGATTAATGAAGAGCATAAACTGTCTGTGCAAACGGTTTTCTGATTATATATGTAAATATTTTAAGTTGATTTTTGCAGATTTTTGTGATAGAATAGATAAGGCGTATTATGTTAAGCTGATGGGCAGAAAATCTTTATATATTTTAGGAACGGTTTTCTGCTCCCGAATGAAAGGAAGATATTATCAATGACCGGAAAAAGACTAATGACATCACTGATTCAGCTTATACCGCTTATTTTGGTTGTGACCATAATTTTCGGTGCTGTCGGCGGATATGTTAACTATTTTGTACTTGAATCAGAATACACTGCAACCACAACATTCTATGTAATGGCTCCGGTTGAAGAAAATGATTCAGACAACAACTCGATAATTACATACTACGAAAAGCTGGCACTTGACTACAGTGTTATTGCAACGAGCCGTAGTGTTACGAGTACAGTTGCCAAAAACCTGGGCCTTGAAAACGGACTCAACGGATATGAGATTGCTGTTTCTCCCGCAGAAGAAACGCGTGTTATGGAGCTTACCGTTACAGGTCATGACTCAGAAAAAGTTAAAGAAATTGCCGATGAGATGGTAAAGGTGTTTGCTGATACGGTCAAAAGAGCAATCGGTGCTGAAAACGTAAACGTTATCGACTATGCTTACGTTATAAGGTCAGGTCCGATGAGAATGCAGAACACAATTCTTATTGCTCTTGCAGGTGCAATTTTAGTTATAGGTCTTATTGTGCTCAGAGAGTTTACAGACACTACTCTGCGTACTGCAGAAGAGGTTGAAAGTGCATTTGATCTGCCTGTTCTTGCACAGGTTAACAGAATCAAGAGTACACAGAACTCAAAACCGAGAGGTAAAAAGTAAGAAAGGAAAGTAATCCCATGGGAAAATTCAAAGATAAACTCAATTACGGATACGATTACGGTTACAGCGGAAGCTACGGTTATGGGTATGGTTACGGCTCTTATTCAGGCGGCAGTACAAACGGTAAAGTTCATGAAGCTATCAAGACTTTAAGAAGTAATATCAAATTTTCCGGCATCGATAATCCGATAAAAACAATTGTTATTACAAGTAGTATCCCCGGTGAGGGCAAAAGCACAATTTCTCACTTCCTTGCAATTGAAATGGCAAAAGCAGGCAACAAAACTCTTATTGTTGAATGTGACCTTCGCCGTCCTACGCAGGGTAACCTTTTTAAAGTCAGACCGAAAAAGGGTCTTACAAAATATCTTTCAGGTGACTGCACTCTTGAAGAAGCAGCTGCTGTTACAAATACGGAAAACCTTTATTTCCTTGATGTTGATTCAAAGGTTGTGAATCCCGTTGAAATGTTAGGCTCTGAGCGTTTTAAAAAAGCAATGGAAGAAATGAGAGAAAAGTTCGATATTGTTATTTTCGATACACTTCCTCTTGCAAGCTTTATTGAAGGTGCTCTTGTTGCGGCGAATGCTGATGCTACAATCGTTGTTGTGCGCGCAGGATATACTCCCCAGAGAGCAATCGTAGGCAGCCTTGACCAGCTTGAAAAAGCAAACGCTAATGTTATCGGTACAGTTCTCAACGGTATTGAAGAAACAGCTTCAGGTCAGTATTACGGATATTATAAATACAGAAAGAATTCAAGATACGGCAAATATAATTATGACAGCTACGACAGTTATTATGCTGAAATTGAAAAACAGGAAGCCGCCGCAAAAGATGAAGAAAACAACAACGCTTCCGATACTGATGATTTTAGCGATCTGATGGTATAAGGCGGTGTAAAAAGAGTGATTGATATACACAGTCACATCCTTTTCGGCGTTGATGACGGCGCAAAAGATTATGAGGAATCGGTGAAAATGCTCAAGGAGGCCAGAAAAGCCGGATTTGATACAATAATTGCCACACCTCATGTAAAGCGGGCACATTTTGATAAAAGCGCTGTAAAAGAAAGCATGGGCAGACTCCGCCCTGTTGCTGAAAGTATAGGAATAAATCTTATTCAGGGATATGAATATAATATTTCTGCTCTTGCAGATGACTCGATTGAAGGTGCAATGGAATATTGCACTGAAGGCACAAAAACAATTCTCCTTGAAATGAACGGAACACAGATTGTTTCCAACTGGGAGAGAATAGTAATACATTTCCAGCGTGAAGGCGCAGATATTATCATTGCACATCCTGAAAGATATCCTATACTTTATTCAAATCACGATATAGTTTCAAGAATGTTGGAAGTAGGATGTAAATTACAGGTTGACCTTGCGGTAATGCTTCAGAGAGGTCTTTTTAATAAAGAAAAAACTTTTGTGAAAAGCTTACTCAGAAACAATTGTGTACGTTGGGCAGCTTCCGATGCACACAATGCAGAAGACTATAAATATTTTGCCGAAGCATTCAGGAAATATGCAGATCAATCAATGTGTACGGCAAGCAGAAATTCTTATTCCGAGTTAATAAAATAAATTAATATATGGGGGACGTTTAAGATGGAAAAACTTTATGAAAGAATCGTAAACAAAGAAGAGAAAATTTCTTTGGTGGGTCTCGGCTACGTAGGTATGCCCATTGCAGTTGCTTTTGCAAAAAAAGTAAATGTAGTAGGCTTTGACCTTAATGAGAAAAAAATCGAGCTCTACAAATCAGGTGTTGACCCGACAAACGAAGTAGGCGACCAGGCTATTTCAGAAACAACAGTTGAATTTACAAGTGACGAAACAAAACTCAGAGAAGCAAAATTCCATATCGTTGCAGTTCCCACACCTGTTAATAACGACCACACACCTGACCTTACACCTGTTGAAGGTGCAAGCAGAATTGTAGGCCGTAACCTTGTAAAAGGTTCAATCGTTGTTTACGAAAGCACTGTATATCCCGGTGTTACTGAAGATGTATGTATTCCGATTCTTGAAGCAGAATCAGGCCTTAAATGCGGCGTTGATTTCAAGGTAGGTTATTCTCCCGAAAGAATCAACCCCGGCGATAAAGAACACAGACTTGAAACAATCGTTAAAATCGTTTCAGGTATGGATGAAGAAACACTTGAAACTGTTGCAAAGGTTTATTCACTTGTTATTGAAGCAGGCGTTTATAAAGCAGAATGCATCAAGGTTGCAGAAGCTGCAAAGGTTATCGAAAACAGCCAGCGTGATATCAACATTGCCTTCATGAATGAGCTTTCAATCATCTTCAATAAAATGGGTATTGATACAGCAGCTGTTCTTAAAGCAGCAGGCACAAAATGGAACTTCCTTAAATTCTTCCCCGGTCTTGTAGGCGGTCACTGCATCGGTGTTGACCCGTATTACCTTACATACAAGGCAGAACAGATAGGTTACCATTCACAGATTATTCTCGCAGGCAGAAGAATCAACGATGACATGGGTAAATATATTGCAGAAAACACAGTTAAAAAACTTATTTTTGCAGGCAAATCAGTTAAAGACAGCCGTGTTGCAGTTCTCGGACTTACTTTCAAGGAAAACTGCCCTGATACAAGAAACACAAAAATTGTTGATATTATCAATGAGCTTAAAGAATACGGTGTTCAGTCTTATGTAACTGATGCTTATGCAGAAAATGACGATGCAAAGAAAGAATACGGCATTGACCTCGTTCCTATGAATGAGCTTAAGAATATGGATGCTGTTATTATTGCTGTTGCACACGATAAATATTTTGAACTTAAGAAAGAAGATATCGATGCAATCTTTGCTGAGGGTGCAAATTCAGAAAAAGTTCTTATTGACGTAAAAGGTATTCTTGACAGAAAACAGTACGAAGCAGACGGCTACTGCTACTGGAGATTATAATTTTAAAGATAGTAATATAAGGAGCATTTAAAAATGGGATACAGTGAGCTTGTTTTTGAAAAAGACAGCGTCTTTCTTGTAACGGGCGGAGCAGGTTTTATCGGCTCCAACATTTGTGAAGCCTTGCTCAGAATGGGCTATAAGGTAAGATGTCTTGACAACTTTTCAACAGGTAAAAGAGAAAATATCGAAGCATTTCTTTCAAACGAAAATTTCACTCTTATCGAAGGCGATATAAGAGATTATGAAACATGTGACAAAGCTTGTCAGGGTGTAAATTACGTTTCTCACCAGGCAGCATGGGGAAGTGTTCCGAGAAGCATCGAAATGCCGGTGCTTTATGAAGAAATAAACATCAAAGGCACAGTTAATATGCTTGAAGCTGCAAGACAGAACGGCGTTAAGAGATTTGTTTATGCATCAAGCTCATCTGTATACGGTGATGAGCCCAACCTTCCGAAAAAAGAAGGCAGGGAAGGCAATCTTCTTTCACCCTATGCTCTTACAAAAGGCGTCTGTGAAATGTATGCAAAGCTTTACACAGATATCTACGGTCTTGAAACAGTAGGCTTCCGTTACTTCAACGTTTTCGGCAGACGTCAGGACCCGTACGGATTCTATGCTGCAGTTATTCCGAAATTTGTAAGGCTTCTTCTTGCAGGTGAAGCCCCCACAATCAACGGCGACGGCAAGCAGTCAAGAGACTTTACTTACATTGAAAATGTTATTGAAGCAAACCTGAAGGCAATGCTTGCACCCAAAGAAGCTGCAGGTCAGGCTTATAACATTGCATACGGCGATCAGATTTACCTTATTGACCTTTATAAAGAAATGTGCAGACTTCTCGGCACAGATATTGAACCTAACTACGGTCCTGACCGTGCAGGTGATATCAAACATTCAAAAGCTGATATCGGGAAAGCAAGAGAGCTTCTTGGCTATGACCCTGACTGGTCTTTCCAGCGAGGCTTTGCAGATGCAGTTAAATGGTATAAAGAAAATATAAAATAAAAACAAAAATAAAAATTTCAAGGAGGCGGAAGATGTATGCAGAAAGTTTTAAAACAGCAGAAAACTGAAAACAAAACATCTATCCGCTATCTTGATGGATTGAATTTATGGATATTGGCAGCGGTTTTTGTTGCCAATATTTTCTTTCAGTTGTCCGAGGTAAGTTCTTCCATATTTATGTATGTCGGAACGCTGATAATGATTGTTCCCTTGCTTTTTCTTGATAAGGACGATTACATTTACGTTTTCGTTTCTCTGTTGAGTGTTATCAGGTTTTCTACCATCTTTGATGTTTCCGTTATCAACCTGATTACAATCATTTACTTTTTCAGGACTTATATTACCGGCAACGAATTCAAAAAAGAAAAAGATAAGCGGCGACTGCCGAAAAATACAGTTACTGCCTGTGTTGTCTTTATTATGTATTCATTGCAATATATTCTCAACGGTACCCAGGCATTGAGAATGAGCTTTATTGCAATCAAACTTATGTTTTTCCTTGTTTATATGGTTGACGTTTTCAGAAGCTGCACAGACAGAAAAACAGGCGCAAAAAGGTTTATGAACATTCAGGTTTATTATGTTATCGGTGTTCTTATTGCTGTTTTCACATCTATTCTTGTTAACCCTGCATATTCTCTTGATGCTACAAGAATGTCGCTTGCCGAGGGTGCAGGCGTTAATCAGCTCGGTATTACCCTTGCCTTCTGCCTTGTTTTTGTAACAATGGGTATGACAAAGGTTACCAATTACAAAGAGTGGATTTGTCTTGCAGGTGTTGCACTGCCCCTTCTTTATTATTGCTTTGCTACCCAGTCAAGAACAAGTCTTATCGGTATGATTATAACTTTCGCCGCGGTTCTTACAATGGGTTATTCACAGCCCAGAGCACGTAAATGGATAACCTTCATGGCAGTCGGCTCTGTAGCTGTTCTCGGCGGACTTATTCTGTTTACGGAAGGCTCCCAGCTGCACGAAAATATTATGGGAACCATTGAGCGATTCACAGACCCCCGCGGTAACGATATTTCCAACGGACGTTTCGATTTGTGGGCCCGTTATGTCAGAATATTCACCACAAATGCAAGACTGTTTTTCTTCGGCGGTCCCCTTGAAAGCTACGGTAATATTCAGGCTCACAATATGTTCCTTGAAATTTTTGCCCTGTACGGCATTGTGGGTGCAGGTATAATTGCATGGATGTACACGGCATTGTTTATTGATATTAAAAATTCCGTTGTGTCGCTGGGTAAAGGCAAATTCAGACTGCTTTCTTTGCTTCCTATGGCAGTTCTTTTCATAACAGGTATGGCGTCTCACACACTGCTCAATACAGAACCTTCTTTCTTTTTCTGTATGGGCGTTGCAATGATTTATTTTTACGGGGAGAATGATTTGGATGAAAATACTCTGGCTGACAATGATGACTCAGGTGCTGAGCCTCTCGCAAAGCGAAAAGGATATAAAAACTTCAGGCGGTTGGGTAACAGCAACAGCAAAAAATTTAGAAGAGTATGACGAAATCGAAAAACTGATTATCGTCAGTGTTAACCGTGATACAAAAGAAGAAAAGAAAGTTGTTGACGGAAAGAAAGTTGTTTATTTTATCCGTGCAAATCAGGTTGCAATGGGAAAAGACAAAATTCTTGAAGAAAAACTTTCAAAGATTATAGCGGAAGAAAAGCCTGACCTTATTGATGTGCAGGGTGTGGAATTCTCTTTCGGCGAATCAGTTATGAATGTAAATCCACCTTGTCCCGTGACAGTAACTCTGCAGGGAATGACAGGCGGAATTGCTGATATTTATACTAAAGGTATGCCGATGAAAGAACTTCTTTTCGGCAGATCATCTTACGATAACAAACATCTTTCAGGTATTCTTGAAAGAAAAGTTATGATGAAAATCCGTGCAGGCAAATCAGATAAAATAATTAAAAAAGCAAAATACTGCATCGGCAGAACTCACTACGATAAAGCCGAAGCCTTGAAGATAAATCCACACATAGAATATCATTCCTGCAACAGAATTCTGAGAAGTGATTTCTATTCTGTTGAGTGGGATATTAAGAATGCAAATCCCCACAAGCTTTTTGGTATAAGAAGCGAAACTCCTGCAAAGGGACTTCATTATGCTGTGAAAGTTATTGCAAAACTCAAAGAAAAATATCCTGATGTATTGCTTGAAGTGCCGGGCGGATTCAGGATTGCAGAAGATGACAGCACAATTGCAAGTTATCCCAAATATATAAAGAAACTTATTGAAGAATACGGAGTGAAAGATAACATCGCCTTTCTTCCGTCACTTAATCCTGCTGAAATCATCGAACATATGCTTTCTTCAAGAGCATTCTGGCAGTATTCTGTTATGGAAAATTCTCCTAATTCTCTTGCTGAAGCACAGGTTATGGGCGTGCCTACGGTTGCAAGTGATGTGGGCGGAACTTCTTCATATTCAGAAGATGGTGTTTCGGGACTTTTGTATGACCTTGAAAACACAGATGAATGTGCTGAGAAAATCAGCAGAATCTTTGAAGATGACGAGCTCTGTCTTTCTCTTTCAGCAAAAGGAAAAGAAGTGGCTTTTGAGCGTCATGATGTAAGAAAAAATACGGATAAATTAGTTTCAATTTACAGAGATATAGTTTCTCAATAATTTATTTTACGGAGTGTTAAAAAATGGCAGGAGCAAACAAAGTTGCTAAAAACTCATTTTTGTATACGGTTGCAAATATGGTAACAAAAGCCTCAACTTTTTTGCTTTTGTTTATTTACACAAATCCAAACTTTTTATCAACAGAAGATTACGGACGTGTTAATCTTCTCACTTCTTTTACAAATATTGCAGTTCTGCTTGTAAACCTTTCTTTGCCTTATGCACTTATCAGGTTTTATGCGGAATATAAAAATGACAAAGAAAAATGCAAAAGATTTTTCGGCACCATAATGACCTTTATGGCGCTTTTCGGAACGGCTGTTGTGGCTGTGATGCTGTTGTTGAGAAATCCCCTGGGTGAAATTCTCTTTAAAGGCATTGCGGTTTATCCGGCCGTTATTTTTACTTTACTGACTCTTGTTTTCAATGCCATGTATCAGATGTATCAATCGATTCTGCAGGCAAAGCAGCAGGGCGGTAAATTTGCGAAAAACTCACTTCTGTTTTTCTTTTTCCATGTAGGGCTGAATGTGATTTTCCTTATTTTCGGACGCGGAGTTTTCGTCTTCGGCTTTGAACTCGGCGGACTCAACGGCATGATGCTCTCCCTTCTTTTGTCAAACGTTGTCTTTACTGTTTACGGAATTATCGATATGTTAAGGCACGGCATGATGAGCTTTATAATTGATAAAGAAATGCTTGTGCTTTCTCTTAAATATTCTGTTCCCCTTCTGCCTCATAATATCGCAAACAATATGGCTTCGTACATATCAAAGCATTTCCTCAATGCGGCAGGCAAAGCATTTGAAAACGGTATTTACAGCGTTTCGATGCAGTTCAGCTCAATTATTGAAATTGTTCAGTCTTCAATTCATCTTGCATTCAGACCCTGGTTTAATGATAAAATGAAATTGGGAGAAGAAGGCAAAAAAGAAATTGTAGATTTAGCATCAGTTGCTTTCAGAATTTCTGCTATAGTATGCCTCGGCGTTGCACTTTTCTCCCAGGAAGTTGTAATGCTTCTTGATAAAAATTATTATGATGCGTGGAAATATGTTCCGATAATCGCTCTGGCTCATGCGATTAAATTCGTTTACTTTACTCATACATTCGGCATTATGTACGATATAAAGCAGAGTAAAAAAATGTTTTTATGTTCAGGCTCTGCAATTGCCGTGAACTTTACAATGAGCTTTGTTCTTACTCATTTCGGACTTTACAATATGCTCACAGCGGCAATATGTTTTGCAGTGTCACGTGCTGCAGCAGCACTTGTTTCGGTGATAATCTGCAGAAAGAATGATATTATCAAATATAATATCGGAGAAATGGGATTTATAATTCTGCTTGTAGGTGCTTTCAGCGTTGCAGGTATTGTGCCGATAAATGTGTTCTATGTAGGTCTTGAAAATGAGATTGCTCTTTTCTCGGGAACATTCTTTTTGAATATTGTTTTCAAGCTTGTTGTTTTTGCTGCAGGTGCAGTTGCAATCATCGGCAAAAAAAGAAAAGATATTATGTCACTTATCAAAGGCATTATAAAGAAAAAATTATAATGGGGGAAACAAAATGAAAATTCTTGTTACCGGTGCAGAAGGTTTTGTCGGAAAAAACCTTTGTGCAAATCTTGAACTCGATGAAAAATATGAACTTCTTAAATTCGATGTAAACACAGAAAAAAGCCTGCTTGAAAAATACTGTGCCGAAGGTGAATTTGTTGTTCATTTAGCAGGCGTGAACAGACCGCAGAATGAAGAAGAATTCGCGTCAGGAAATTCAGGATTTACAGGCGAACTTCTTTCACTTCTCAAGGAGAATAAAAATCTTTCTCCCGTGCTCATTACTTCTTCAATTCAGGCTCAGCTTGATAATCCTTACGGCAAGTCAAAAAAACAGGCTGAAGATTTTATTTTTGCTTACGGTGAAGAAACAGGCGCAGAAGTTTTTGTTTACAGAATGCCCAATGTTTTCGGAAAATGGTGCAGACCTAATTATAACAGCGCAGTTGCAACATTCTGCAACAATATTGCAAACGATTTGCCTATTACAGTCAATGACAGAAATTATATGATGAACCTTGTTTACATTGACGACGTTGTAAACGAAATCAGAAATGCAATTGAAGGGAATGCAAACAAAGGTGAAGTTTTCTGTGAAATAAAACCTGTCCATCAGAGAACTCTCGGTGAAATTGTTGACCTGATTTATTCATTCAAAGCTTCACGCGATGAAAGAAAAATTCCCGATATGTCAGATGAATTCATCAAAGACCTTTACGCAACATATTTAAGTTATCTCCCCGAAGATAAATTTTCATATCCCCTGAAAATGAATGTTGATGAACGCGGTTCATTTACAGAAATTATCAGAACTTTTGACAGAGGTCAGATGTCTGTCAATATTTCAAAGCCGGGAATTACAAAAGGTAACCACTGGCACAACACAAAAAATGAAAAATTCGTTATCGTTTCAGGCAAGGGCGTTGTCCGTTTCAGAAAATACGGCGAAGATAAAGTTATCGAATATTATGCAAGCGGTGACAAAATCGAAGTTATCGATATTCCCACAGGCTATACTCATAATATAGAAAACCTGGGAGATACAGACCTTGTAACTCTTATGTGGTGCAATGAACCTTTCGACCCTGAAAAACCCGATACAGTTTTCCTGAAAGTGTGAGGTAAAAGAAATGACAAAACTTAAATTAATGACAATCATCGGCACACGTCCTGAAATTATCAGACTTTCAGCCGTTATGAAATGTGCAGATAAATATTTTGACCATATCATTGTTCATACAGGTCAGAACTATGACTACACACTCAATCAGGTTTTCTTTGAAGACCTTGATTTACGTGCGCCTGATTATTACCTTGAAAGTGTAGGCGGTGACCTGGGAGAAACAATGGGTAATATCATTGCGAAATCTTATCAGGTAATGGTAAAAGAAAAACCTGATGCTGTTTTACTTTTAGGTGATACAAACTCTGCTCTTTCGGCAATCAGTGCAAAACGTCTTAAAATTCCGATTTTCCACATGGAAGCAGGTAACCGTTGCTGGGACTGGAATGTAAGTGAAATGATTAACAGAAAGATTGTTGACCATATTTCAGATATCAATCTTCCCTATACTGAACACAGCAGAAGATATCTTATTTCTGAAGGTATTGACGGCAAAACTGTTTTTGTAACAGGCTCTCCTATGAGGGAAGTGCTTGAAGAATACAAGGATAAAATTGATTCAAGTGATGTTCTTTCACGTCTTGGTCTTGAAGAAGGCAAATTCTTCCTTGTTTCTGCTCACAGAGAAGAAAATATTGATAACGAAGAAAACTTTATGTCACTTATGACTGCAATCAATGATATCGCCGAGAAATATCAGATGCCCGTTATCTATTCAACACATCCCCGTTCAATGAAATTCATTGAAAAGAGAAATTTCAAATTTCATCCTCTTGTTCAGAATCTCAAGCCTTTCGGATTTATGGATTATAATAAGCTTCAGAAAACAAGCTACTGTGTCCTTTCTGACAGCGGAACCCTTTCAGAAGAATCTGCAATGCTCGGTTTCTCCGGCGTTCTTCTCAGAACATCAACAGAACGTCCTGAGGTTCTTGATAAGGGCAGCGTTGTAATCGGCGGCATCAAAACTGTTGATGTTGAACGTGCCATTGAACTTGCAGTTTCTATGAGAGAAAATAACGAACCCTACGTTATGGCAGAAGATTATGCCGACATGAATGTGTCTGTTAAGGTTGTAAAACTTGTACAGAGCTACACACATATCGTAAACAAGACAGTCTGGCTTAAACCATGACAAGTTTTTGTGACTTTAACTAAAAAAATAAATGGTAATTTGTGCATAATTTAAATATTTCAGCGGTCTGAAGTTTTATTTTATGCATTACTGTTGACACTCTCCCTCTCTTTGTGGTATTATTACTATGAAGAATAGTAGGGGGAGTGTACCCTTTTACGCTCAAAAATGCCCTATTTACTTAGCATTTTATCTTTTAAAGGAGGCAAATGTTATGTCCAAAACGAAGAAGCTTCTCAGTATTCTTCTGTCTTTGCTGATGGTTGTGAACATGTTTGCAATATCAGTTTCAGCGGCAGACTCAACTGACGAAGCAGACTACGTAGCTCAGTACGGTATTGCTACCAGTGAGAGCGTAGTGCATCCCGGTGATGTTATCGATGTTTATGTAACATTGAAAACAGACTATCTGGTTTATGCAGCTCAGGCTGCGGTGCTTTACGATGCAACTCTCTTTGAAATTGTAATACCGGAAAGCTCAGCAGCTAACAAACCGGATTACATTGATAATGCAGGTGAGCTTGAGAATTATAAACTTCTCGGTAACGCATCATCTTCATCAGCAATGTATAAGAGAAACTCAAATCCCTCTTACTGGCAGTCAGTAGCAAGCGATGTTAAGATTGCTTACATCGGCTTCTCAGGTGACTCAAGTAAAGGTAATCCCGTAATTGCTGACGGTCAGATTGCGAAGTTCTCACTCAAAGTGCGTGAGGATGCAGCTTTTGGCGCAACCGGCTCAGTTTATATGAATGAAGATTGGATTAAAGATGCAGGCTGCCTCGGCGGTCTTACATTCGTATCCCGTTCAGTAACTGATACATTCGGCACAACATCAGGCAGTTATGTTGCACACGGTCAGACAATTGATTTGTCAAAAGCCTCTGCAACAGTAACAGTGGGCCATGATGACGGCGAGTGGTCAAGAGCTACAGATCCCGATTGTACAAACACAGGTCTTGATGAACTCAGATGTACAATCTGTGATGCACTTCTTGACACAAGAGATGTAGATGCACTTGGTCACACACCTGCAGAAGCAGTAAAAGAAAACGAAGTTAAGCCTACATGTACAGAAAAAGGTAGCTATGATAACGTAGTATATTGTACAGTATGTGATGCGGAAATCAGTCGTGAAACTCTCCCCATCGAACCTTACGGACATTTGTACGAACCTTCAGTAGCACCTCCCACATGTACAGAAGGCGGTTACACAAAATATGAATGTTCAGTATGTGGTGATTCATATTTAGCGAACCAGGTTCCTGCACTCGGTCATACAGAAGTAATTGACGAAGCAGTAGCACCTGATTGTACAAACACAGGTCTCACAGAAGGTAAACACTGTAGTTTCTGTGGTGAAGTTCTTGTAGCACAGGAAGTAGTACCTGCCCTCGGTCACACAGAAGTAATCGACGCAGCAGTAGCACCTGATTGTACAAACACAGGTCTCACAGAAGGTAAACACTGTGATGTTTGTGGCGAAATTCTTGTAGCACAGGAAGTAGTAGATGCACTTGGTCATACAGAAGTAATTGATGAAGCAGTAGCACCTACATGTACAGAAACAGGTTTGACAGAAGGTAAGCATTGTTCAGTATGTAATGAAATTCTTGTAGCACAGGAAGTAGTAGATGCTCTTGGTCATGAATATGAT
>JAGBHV010000064.1 GCA_017935325.1 Clostridia bacterium | reverse complement strand
TCGCATTTTAAAGTGCTTCGCAGTTTCGTAGAAAAGCAAAATTTCTTGAATTGAAGCCAAAAATGCAGCAAGGCTGTCGCCTTGCGAGGCTTTTGGTAATTTTTGTTCGAGAAACAAAAACTGCCTTGTGGGAGCTCGGCGAATTGCCGAGCCAACCTGTTAATTTTCTGCTTAGGTCAGTGATGCAAGAGTCTTTGGCCCTGCAATACCGTCAGCAGTAAGGTTTTTGCTTTTCTGATAATTTTTCACTGCATATTCCGTGTTACTTCCGAAAATCCCGTCAACACTCAGCTCGTTTCCGTCTTTACCCTTAAACCCAAGTCCGCTGAGCTTTTTCTGCAAGGCTTTGACGTTCTCACCTTGTGAGCCTGATTTTAATGTTGTAAAAAATGAGGCTACAGAATACGAGCTTCCGTTTGAATAATAGCGGAAATAAGATTTGTTTTTTCTTGTATCGAGATGCAGAAACATCTGATACTTATTATCAAGCCCTATTCCGCCGAACCCGATTTTTTCAGCATACTGTGCAGCCTTCAGAAGCTCTGACGTTTTTCTGATTGTAATATCAGCCGCATAACCGTAAAGATGCTGAGAATCTGAAACACCGCCTACTTTTTTGTTATAGCTTTTTGTTCTGTAAGCTGACGTAATTATTATCACTCCGAATTTATCACGCATTTTCTGAAGTAATTTCACCAGCTTTTCATCAACAAGAATTTTGTCTGAACCGTCTTTGCATCTGAATTCTTTTACCGAGAAATTTTCAGAAAGCTTTTTATTACCGTCCTTTTTCAGAGAATAAGTTTTTACCGCCACTTAATATGCCTCCCCTTGCGGTTTCTCCCAGCTTTCTTTTGCTTTGATAAGCACGCTCTCTATTATTTTTTCAAGCTTCTTTTCAGTAAGAAAAGCTTTAAGAACAACAGGCATTTTTGCATACACCTTTTTCACAACGTAAGAAAGCTTCATTCTGCCTGCCTTTGCTCCGTAAATATCTTCCGCATCAGTAATGAGCATAAAAATATCTGCCTTGAGATATTCAAGATTATTTGTAAACAGCGCGCGTAAAATTACAAATATTACTGAAAGAATGAGCGTTATATCGCTCCAATAAGTCTGAATAAATTTAATTATTTCCATTTAAATGTGCTCCGTTTCTTTGATTTCATCTATTCTTTTGTGTGCCTGCTTGCAGCTTTCTTCAACACGCGTTACACGCTCTGAAATGCTGTCAAGCTTTAAATTGACTGCTCTGTTTTCCCTTTTGAGGTCATCAATGCCCGCTTTGATATAACCGATATCAGATTGCAGAACACCGCGGCCTTCGCCTGTGTTTTCGCTGTCTTTTTTCACATTTCTTTTATAAGTCAGAACTGAAAAAAACAGCGATATAAAAATGCCTGATATCGTGCAAAGAATTCCTATCTGCCACTGCGTCATGCAAAAGCTCCGCAAAGAAGGAAAAATATAAATGCCGCATACATTGAAAAAATATTCATCAGGTTATATATCATATGCAACACCTGTTATTTCCCTGAATTCATCCACGGTAATCCAGCCTTTTATTACGGCATTTGCCACACGTTCTGCATTCCACAAGCCGTTATCATAATATTTTTTGACTTTCTCAAATTTACTCATCTGTTTCCTCCTCAAGTTCAACATCGCACATCATAGCAACATAATCAACATCCGACAAAACCTTTTCAAGCTTCGCGCAGAGAATTGTATTTTCTTTTCTTTCGTCAATTATCTGTTCTAAAACTGTTTTGAATTTAAACATACAATGCACCACCTTTTAACATATACAGCATGTAGGCACAACGCCGTAAGCAAGAACCTTCGCTGCTTTGACTGAACCTACACCGCCGTCAGTAAGAACTCTCATGTAGCCGTCGTCACCGTTTGCCGGGTTTCTCAGCCACCAATGACGGGCTGCACCGCTGAGGTTTCTTACTCTTATGGCATCGGCCACTGCTTCGGGACCTGTAAGAGCTGAATTTTCTTTGTAATATGAATAATGCTTTTCACCGCTTGCATAAACCTCTTCGCCACTTACAAGGAAAAACTTATCTGCTGTTTCAACTTCCCTGCCATCAGGTAAAACAGTTGTTTTTTTCACCGGGTTTACAGCATCAAGAAAATCTTCATCAAGTCCGCTCAGGAATCCGGGTACATTCACATATTCGGCAGGCGACAAAATAAGACCGTTTGTTGAACTCCACCAGTTTACACCCTCAGAATTCAGCCACTGCCTTACATTTGAGTCAGCATAGTTAACTGTTCCCATATAGGAATTTATTGCGTAATTTTTTTCGCCCAGGCAGATTCCTGTCATCTGACTTTTGTCTTCTGAAGAGAAGCTCGCATTTATTGTAGCATACGGCGATGTAGTTCTTGACGCATAAAGATATGCTATCCCCCCGGACATTCTTATCCGGGTGCCTGACGGAATATTCTCATCAAAGGTTAAAGAATAATAAACTGTATCAGATGCATAATTTTTCAGGCCTATGTAATACTGACCTGCCGGCATTTCATCCATCACATGTACGGACGCTTCCGGAACTGAAAAGGGGAAGTTGTTATAACATCTGTCAAGCTGCAGAGTAACAGAGTGAGTAAAATCCTCATTCTGCGGAATATCCTCATCAATTCCTATAACAATCCACACAAGCTCCTCTTCGCCTTTCCGACATGCAAAACGGTCTCCGATTTTTATCAGGTCCGCCGCCCTGCCGGAGCGCACAAGATGTTTAAGCTGTTCCCACGATTCAAGGGATGAAGCATCAAAATTTTTCGCATTAAGTTCATCAATCGCTTCTTTTACCGTCTTAGCATTCAGACCGCTTACATCATTATCGTATGTTACTTTTTTTGAACTGATATTTTCCGGTTTGCTTTTCACACAGTCCCAATGTGTGACAGGGAAAAACTTATCTTCCCCTATAGTAAGTACACCGCCTTTACCGAGAACACCGTAATAAACAGGAACAGATGTGAAAATTTCATTACTCTCATCAACAACAACAATATTAAGATTTTCAAAAGATTCCTTGTCCCCGCTGAAATAAACTGCAGACAAATTCTTACATGCGGCAAACGGTCCGCAGATTGAATTTATTGACTTTCCCAGATAAATTCTTTCAAGGGTTTCGCAATTAAAAGTTCCGTAGCCTGTTTTTGTTACGTTATTGCCTATTATCACTTCTTTTAAATTCGGAAATTCCTCAAAGGACGCATTGACTTCCGTCACAGGCAACGAATTATATGTATCAGGGATAACCGCCCTTTCTATACTTCTGTCGCTCTCGCTGATAGCCACATAGCCGTCACCTGTAGAATTCAAAATATATTTCAACATCTTTTATACCTCCACAAAAACCGGTCCGTAAACCATATATTCAGGAACAGATAACGAAACTGTTTTATTTGTTATTTCTGCTTCCCTGCCGTTGTGTATAATTTTTTCAATTACATTTTCCTGTGCATTCAACGGCGCATGTTCAGATAATGAGTGTGCATAAGCCGAATCATACTGTGCTTTCAATTCATCATTAAAGCCGTTTTTCAGTTCTTCGAAATCAGGCAGATTTGCAAGGTCATTAAATGAACCTGAAAAAGCCACGGCAGACAATTCTTCTTTATCTGCCTTCATTGAAATATCCTGATGCTCTGTTATTGCCGATTCAAGCCTTGCCTTATCTTCATCGGTAAAATCGTTTGCAGAAAGTGTTTTTCCTTCTTCCGCTTTTACTGCTCCGATATTTTTCAGCACAGTATTTTTCTGTTCGTCTGTCAGCTCCTGCTCAGTAAATGCTACTGCCATATCATTCTCAAGCTCACTGAGCTTTTCAGGCAATTCTTCTTTATCTGCTTTCATTGAAATATCCTGATGCTCTGTTATGGCTGATTCAAGCCTTGCCTTATCTTCATCGGTAAAATCATTTGAAGAAAGTGTTTTACCTTCCTCTGCTTTTACTGCTCCGATATTTTTCAGCGCAGTATTTTTCTGTTCGTCTGTCAGCTCCTGCTCAGTAAATGCTACTGCCATATCATTCTCAAGCTCGCTGAGCTTTTCAGGCAAATCTTCTTTATCTGCTTTCATTGAAATATCCTGATGCTCTGTTATGGCTGATTCAAGCTTGGCCTTATCTTCATCGGTAAAATCATTTGAAGAAAGTGTTTTACCGTTCTCTGCTTTTACTGCTCCGATATTTGACAGAGCGGTGTTCTTCTGCGAATCAGTTAATTTCTGGCTTACGAAAGAAACTGCAATATCATTTTCAAGCTCACTGAGCCTTACGGGAAGCTCGTCCTTATCTGCTTTCATCGAAATATCAGTAACAAAGTTCTTTTTATTCACCCAATCCTGCGTAGCATATCCTTCCAGGCTCTGGTGATGAGTGATGTAAGTCCTGTCAAGCTTTGCAGGAGTAACCGCACCATCGACAATCTTTGAAGTTGATACTGAGTTTGGTCTCAGCTTGGCTTCATTCACGCAATAACTTGAAAGCTTTGTGTTTGTAACAGCCGCATCGGCAATTTTTGCATTAGTTACGTTTTTATCTGCAATTTTATCAGTCGTAACAGCTTTGTCTGCAAGTTTTTCACCGGTAACTGACGCGTTCTTTATTTTTACGGATGTTACGCTTTCATCTGCCAGATTATACTCAACCACCTCATCTTTGCCGATTTTTTCGCTTGTAACACTTCGGTCTGCAAGATGAGGTGTCAGTATTGAACCCAATACAATTTTATTGGAGCCTACGGAATATCTTTTCAGCCTTGCACCGTCAAACTCATGGGTATCCAATACTTCATCCACAATTTTCTGCACATTCTCATAGAATTTCACATCAGGACGCGTAGTTTCAAGCATAACGCCTTCACCTGTCAGAGATTCACCGAACTCGAGAGTGAAAATACCCGATTTCAGAATTGTGGTAACATTTCCCAGGTCATCAGTTTCATAAGCATCAACCTGTACCCTGACGCTGGGAGATGACGCAATATAATCGTAAATCGGGCAATAAATGTACCCTTCTGCAAAAAACATGTCTCCCAGCGAAGTTGCTTGTACGTAAATATTTTCTGTTATAATTTTACGTGAAAGCGAATAAGGCTCAAAGCTCAGAGTATAGTACTTCACAGTGTTTCTTACGAAGTCACCTGCCAGCCTGATTTTAAGCCTTTTTGCGCGATGCTCCTCTATTCTGCCCACCTCTGCATTCTGGCCGAATGAACCTGAAGAATCCATTATAAATGATATATCTGTCATTCAATTTCCTTTCCGCCTCAGGAATAATAATTAATCAGTTTTCTTGCACTGTCCATCATTTCAAATTTCTGCTTGTAAAAAACCTTCAGGAGTTTGCGGACAATAAAAATTTCATCACAATTATGTTCTCTCATTGCCTTTTTCAGCCTTTTGCGATATGTTTCTATTTTTTCGTTGATAATATCAACTTCTTTGAGATATTCTTCTCCCAGTTCTTTTAAAGTTTTATTCAATCCGATTCCCCCTTTAAAATATAGTCAGTTGTAACTCCGAAAAAACCTGACAACAAAGCTATCTCATCAGCCGTAAGCTGTTCTTCTCCCTGAAAAATCGCTCTGAAACGTTTTTCCCGCATGCCGATGCATTCGCACAGCTTTTGCGTATTTACATTATTTTTCTGCATCAGCCTGAAAAGCCTCATTGAAATTGCAGGCGATGATGCCATACGCAATGAAGATGATGCATATTCTTTCATCACTTCAAGAGGCTTCAGTTTATCGTTTCTGCAACAGTTCTGGTAAAAAACTACGTATTTGAGATTTTGCTCGATTTTCTTCAACGCCTTGTAATAATGCTTGTACACATTTGAGGGACAAATACCCATCTCCTGCGCAACATCGTTGATTTTTTCTCCTTCTAAAAAAACACGTTTGAAAATAACCTTTCTTGCCTCATCAAGTTCATTTTCAACAACATAAAGAATCAAAGTTCTCATGTCACGGCTTCGCTTTCTCTCCAGATACTCACGCGGCATTTCAATATTTTTATCATACAGAGTGTTGAACTCATCCTTTGCCGAAAGCATCTCCTCTGATAAAAACTGCGTTGGATTGCAAGGTTTTTTTGTCAACTTTTTATTTCTCCTTTCTCATTTATAACCGAACAAATGTTCGATTACGTTTTTTAGTGTAGATGAGAAAATGCATTTTTTCAACAAAAAAGCATACTAAAGAGTAACTTTCGGGACTTTGTCTGTAACAACTCTTGACAATTTTTTTGACGATAAATGTTGACAAAACTCAAAAATCGGTTATTATAAAAATATAGAATCGAATTTTTGAGGTTGAATAGCCTTGAAAGAAACTGAAATGCCGGTAAAATCCGTCAGAAAATGCTTCAGGCTTTGTTTAACACACAAATAATTTATCTTAAAAAACATATAATTGTTCAGATTTTCGGACCATATCAGGGAGGGATGATAAGAGTGGATACAAGCTCAGATTTAATCAGACTGTTAAAAGATAACAGTATAAATTTTTCTAAAGAAGAACTTGAAAGCATAATTGAAAACGAGCGCAAAAAAGAAGAAAAACAAATGGACAAAGAATTAATTGAATGCTGTATTGATGCGCTGAATAAAATTGATGCCCCTGAAACTAAATCACCTAAAAAACGTTCATACACAAAATTTATTGTCTTTGCCGCTGTGGCAGCTGTGCTTTTCCTTATAAACTTCACTCTTTTGCCGGTACTTGCAAAAAAATCTGCTCCTGCAACAAAGTTATCCGAAAGTACCGTTATCACAGAAAGCACAACACTTCCCATTACTGAAAAAGAAGAAAAAGCTACTGAAAAATCAACTGAAGGCGAAAGCGTTACCTCAACCGAAACCACACGCGTTTCCACAACTTTTAAAATTAATATCAACAGCAGCATTCATACCCCGCAGAAAATACTTTTCTACGAAAACGGCACCGGAGATACTTTGTCTTCTGATATGAACAAGGAAATTGTCAGAATAATCAACAGATATCTTGCTGATGAATACAAAGGAAGCGGATGGAAATATACTGCCGAAACTGAGATGATAAACAAAATAAAAGCAGAAAAACATATGGAAATTCATTACAATAAAATCCAGAGTTTTTTAGCCGAAAATCCCGCTGATGAAAGACAATACAACCACATTCTTGTTTCTCTTGACGGTCAGTATAAAAACATAATGTTTTTCGGCACAGACGGCAAATATCAGTCACTTCCCATAGGACCGCTTGAGGATGATGCATTTACAGAAAAAATCCTCAGCATCATTTACGATAAATAAAAATTTCCCGCACAGCTATCGGAAGTTGTGCGGGATTTTTGCTTGACTTTAAATAAAAAAACATTTATTATTAGTTTAAAGGGAGGTAATAAAATGAAAAAAATTATTTCAATTCTTTTAAGCATTATTTTTGTTTTTCAGCTCGGAACAGCAGCTTTTGCCGCTGACACAGAAGCCGCAGAAGCTTCAGGCTCATTTACTGCAGAAGATTTTCTCACAGTAAAAGGTACTGATATTGTAAATCAGAAGGGCGAAAAAGTTATTCTCAAAGGTGTAAACCTGGGCGGATGGCTTATACAGGAAGACTGGCTCTGCCCTTATGAAGAAGTAGCCGACCACCACGAAATGCTGGAAACACTTATTGACCGTTTCGGAACAGAAAAAGCATATGAACTGATGAATACATATGAAGATAATTTCATCACTGAATACGACCTTGACGTTATCAAGGAAATGGGCTTTAATGCTGTGCGTGTTCCCTTCTGGTACAGAAATTTCTATTCAGACGATAACGGCACAAAAATCCTTGATGAAAACGGAAAATGGGATTTGTCAAAGCTTGAATGGGTAGTTGAAGAATGTAGTGACAGAAGGCTTTATGTAATTCTCGATATGCACGGTGCACCCGGATTCCAGAGTGACGCTCCTCACAGCGGTAAAGGACACTGTTGCCAACTTTATGATAAAACTGAAGAAGGCGAATTTTACCGCACACTTACTGATGAACTCTGGACGGAAATTGCTCTGCGCTTTAAAGAAAACCCTGCAGTTGCAATGTATGACCTTCTGAATGAACCTATGTGCGATGTTCCTTGCGGTGAGCTTACAAGACGAGTAAAAAACGAGTCAATTTATCTCCGACTTTACGACACAGTCCGTGCAGTTGATACAGAACATATCATCACAATGGAAGCAATCTGGACAGGTTTTGCGCTTCCCTGGGCATGGGCAAGAGGATGGGAAAACGTTGTTTATCAGGTTCATTTCTATAACAACTCTGACTTTATCTTTGCTTTCTTCCTGTTGCTTACAAGATTTTTACATCCCACAGTACCGCTGATGATGGGCGAATTTTATCCCCATCAGGAAACAACATGGGAAGGCTGTTTTAAGTCACTTAAAAAATATGATTACAGCTGGTTCTTATGGACATATAAGGCCGCTAACCACGGAATGTGGGAAAGCGACTGGTGCCTGAAAGGTGCGGCAGACGGTTTCCACAGAGCAAAAATCAAAACAGATTCCTATGAAGAAATCGCACGTAAATGGGGCGAGGTTATTCAGACACAGAACTCCTATGTTGACACAGGTCACTATGACCGCGATGTAGCAGCACATCTTAAATAATATCGAAAGAGGTTGTAGAAATTACAACCTCTTTTTTATAGAATACCAATAAATTATAATTTGTCAGTATGTTTTCGTTCACATCCGTAGGGTCGACCCTTGCGGTCGACCGCCATTTTCATGAAATTTGCGGATGCCCGCGAGGGGCATCCCTACGATGTTGCCGTTGATATCATTATTAATCAGCGTCGCAGACCCGAAACTCTGCATTTTGCATTCTGCATTCTACAC
>JAGBHV010000063.1 GCA_017935325.1 Clostridia bacterium | reverse complement strand
GCCACGGAATTATGAAATGGAAGAATTCCTGAAAAGGAATAATCAATCCATCAGCGATTATATGCCGAAGACAGATAAATTATAATTTATCGCTGACATTTCCAAACGTGTCATTCTCGAGCGACAGCGAAGAATCTCGTTTGGAAATGCTTTATGTGTTGCCATTTTGAGATCCTTCGCTTTCGCTCAAGGATGACAGCAAAATGGCAAGGTTAGCCACATATAAATTATAATTTATATGTTGAAAACCATTTATGGCATTGTACCTGCAATTTGTTGTGAAATTCATATCAGTGATAGATGAAAAACTCCCCTTGCATTATCAAGGGTAGATGTCAGAATCTACGATTCCGACTGAGGGGATTTTTCGTTGAAAATTATAAATTGTTCAGTTTTCCTGAACGCTTGAAACGATTGAGCCCTTTGGCGAAACAACCGTAGTTACTGTTTTTTCATCATTCCACGCAGAATTATCTGAATATGAAATAAACTGAAGAACATAATTGCCGTTAATTAACTGAATTGCCGGGGTGAAAACAGTGTAAGCGGTGCTTATTGTCCAGAGCTTATTTCCTTCAAGGTCAGCTTTCATTATGGAATCGGGGGTTTCTTCTGTTAAAAGAAGAATTCCGTCAGTAAGCTTTCTTAATGCAATTTTTTGTCCTACGTGTTTCGGCTCGACTGAATTGTTACCTGTTTTTGCATCAATAATGTAAAGCATTTCGCCGACAGAGAGGTAAATGTGGTTTGTTGTATAATCCATGGAGCCCAGATCTCCGTCAAACTGACGGCTCCATATTTTTTTGAAATATTTGTCATAACATTCAAAAGTGAAGAGGTTTTTTAAAGTATCGCTTGTGCGTACATAAAAATGTTCAAAATCTGCTGAAAAAGTAATGTAACGTGTGGTGCCGTGGTCAGTTTTACAGTCAATCAGATAACCGCCTGACCCTGAATACAGAGCGTATTTTGAAAAGTCTTTATTTGTTTTATTGCTGATTTCGGTAATGTAATAAAATTCTGATGCGGGGTCATAATAATCATCTCCCAAAAATTCAAAATCGTTGTTTTCGGCAGTTCTGACAGTGCTTTCTTTTCCGAAAAAGTATTGTGAGATTTTCTGAATTTCATTTTCTGAAAACAAGGGAGTTTCAACGTAGTCGTAAACAAAATCCGCAATTCTGTTTATATTGAAAGCGGGCAGCGACAGATTTTCGTTGTTTATTGTGTAGTTTTCAAGACCTGTAAAATTGCCGTAGAACCAATAAGTATTTCCGTTCAGCTTTTCAGCTTTTTCATCATCACAGTTTATTATAACGTAATTTCCGCTTGAAACATGAATCCCGTCAAAACCTGTGCCTGCAGAATATTCAACAAGTGCTGTTGTTATGCCGTTGTTTTCTGAGAGAATTTCTTTTACAAATCCGTAGAAATAAATCTGAGAGTTCTTATAAATCTTTGTATTTGTTTTCAATGAGTTGTATTTCACCGAAAAATAATCAGTGTCAAAAAAATCAAGAAGCAGTTTTTTCTCATCATCCGATTTTATATCGGTGTTGTAAGGCTTTATGCTTGCAAGACCGGGTTCGGTATCATCTTTTGCAGATACGTTTTCTTTGAAGCTTTTATTTGTGCTTGTTTCTGAATCAGTATCTTTGTTTATCAGTCCGGGAAAAAGGAAGATTGAAGAAACAACCAGAGCTATAGCTGTAACTGCTGCGATTACGGCAATGAGAATTTTTTGTTTGCTTTTTTGCTTTGATATGGGTTCTGCGGGGATTTCTTCTGTAAATTTAGTCATGCAGTAAGGGCAAAAGGAGCTTTCTTCCGGCAATTCTTTTCCGCAATTCTTGCAATACATATTTTCACCTCCAAAAGAAAAATAAACCCTGAATGTATTATACAATCATTCAGGGTTTATTTCAAGTAAATTTACCAACGAAGAACATTGCAGCTTCCGCTGTCTTCAAGGCTCTGAACAAATTCTTCTGATGCAGCCATGACGGTATACGAAACAGTAGATGCTGTAACCGCATACAAAATACCATCTTTGTATATCATTGTATTATTTGAAATTCCATCATTAACTGTGTCACAAATTTTAGAGGCTTCTTCAAAAGACATTTCTCCACACAACATTACCGTTGTACTAAAAAGTGTTAAGGCAAGCTCGTTGTTATCATAGTCAAAGCCTACGTTAATGGTGTTGATTTTTTCATCTTGTACTGATGCAGTAATATTAGCTCCGGTGAGAAAAGCTGAGTACAGAGTGTATTCTGCCCCTGACTCTTCAATTCCGGTTTGAGGTTCTACCATATTGTTCCAATAAGAAGATAAATCAAAACCTGTGGCATTTCCACCTATTGAAACAAAACCTTCATCCATTGTTTCTCCAAAATTTTTTGTGAATTCATCAAATGTTATATTTAAAACAGCACCTGTTCCGTTTTCGTAAGGGACAGTTAGTGAGCTACTATCTCCACCTGAAGCAAGTGCAATCACAAGGATAACAGCTGCCACTACAACTGCAATAATTGCAATGAGTTTTTTGCTGAGCTTCTTTTTGGGAGCTGTTGGTGTTTCTGTTGCAATTGTTTCTCCGCAACCCTCACAGAGCGTTGAATTGTTATCAATTTCTTTGCCGCATTTTGAACATTTCATTTTAAGGACTCCTTTATTTAATTATTTTAATTTCTTTGTCTGCAATGACCATTTTCTGTTCACACTTACTGCATGTGAAACCTGAATCAATAGTTGAATCAACTATGTTTTCTTCGTGACATACAGGGCACCTGAATTTAAAGTGGTCTGTTATAGGACTTTGCATGTTAATATATTTGGATATTATAAAAAGCACGACACCAATACCTATGAAAAGTCCCGGGAGCTTGAAATTCAACTCTCCATGCAAAACGAGACCTACAATTGCATAAATAATTCCTGCCCCCGCAAAATAGAAAGTACCGTTAAAAAGTCGGCTTTCAAGTTCGCTTTTTCTTTTTTGCTGAACTATCTCATAGGGGATTTCCGTTTTTTCTGTGATAATTTCTTTTTCTTTTAATTCAGTACCGCATCCGGGACAGAATTTTGCATTGTTATCTGAAATTTCTTTACCGCAATTTGTACATTTCATTTTCAGACCTCATTATTAATCGTTTTCCAAAGGCTCATTCCAGTTAGCAGATTTTTTTGCAGCTTCTATCAATTCATCTTCGAGGAAATCGAATTCGCTTGACCAATGTTGAGTTGCATTCGGATAAAAAACAAACTTATCTGTACTTGTGTCATAAGACTTGATTACAATGGCATAATTTTCACGCACATAAGCACCGAAAGAGTTTTGTGAATCTACAGTTAAGGTTATGAGGACTCTGCCGTAATCATCTTCATCGACAATCTTTTCATTGGAATACATTGCTGTTGCAGGTGATTTTAATTTTTCGCTTACGGCTGTTCTTGCACTTGATATGTAATCTTCATCAGAAGGTCCTTTAGGTACAATTATTGAAATAATAATTATAAGAACTATAACGGGAATCACTATTCTTATAAGTTTTTGTTTCAGGGTAAGATTTTTAAAGTTTTTGTAATTTTTAACTTCGTTTTCAGCGAATTTTTTTGCCTGGTCCTTTGCTTCATCAACATCAATGTTTGCAACCTTTTCTTTAAGTTCACTACCGATTTCAGTTGCCTTTTCTTTGATTTTGTCAAGGTCGGTGTTACTTTCGGGCACTACTTTTTCTGTTTCTTCGGAAACAGTGTTTTCTTTTGTTTCTTCTGATATGGTTACTTCTTCTGTTACTTCTTCCTCAAGATTGTAACCGCAGGATGAACAGAATTTTGAGCCGTCTTCATTTGGCTTACCGCATTTTTTGCAAAACATATATTTTCCTCCTTTTGTCATTTAAAGCATAAATTTGCCGATGTGACAGTTTTATATTAGCACAATTAATGCTTATAGTCAATAATTAATGCTTTTAATTTATTTATAGATATCGCGATTTTATTGTATAATTAGTTGTTAAGTTAATTTCAGGTGGTGGTAAAATGAGTTTTGAAGTTGATTATTATGCGCTTGGTTTGCGTATACGTTCTGCACGTGAGAAAAAGCACCTAACTCAGGAACAGCTCGGAGAGTTATGTTCTCTTTCAACTGCTCATATAGGCCACATTGAGAGGGGAACGCGGACACCGTCGGTTGATACTGTATGTGCGGTGGCAAAAGCACTTGATATAAGCCTGGATGCTTTGCTTCTTGACAGCTTTGATGATAAAGATGTGTTAGTCCATCTTTCTTCAGTATTGAAAGATAAAGACCCGGAAAAGGTCCGCCGTTTTCTGGCAATGATAACCGCCATGGCTGAAAAAATTGATGAGATATAATAAATAACCGCCGATAGTATTTTATACCGTCGGCGGATATTTGTCCTATGCAGGCTGCATAGGACTTTTATTAAATTTTAATGTTATAATCTGTTATATAGTTCACGGACATTCGCAAAGCGCTGATTCGGGTCAAGGTTAATGCATTTCTGAATTATTTTTGTAAGCTTTCCTTTGTAAAGCTTTTTTGAAGGATGCTCACCCGTAAGCATTACGTTCATTAAAATTCCTGTTGCAAAGATATCGGAACGCGGGTCAGTCTGATTGAATCCGAATTGTTCAGGTGCAGCAAAGCCTGCTGTTCCGATAAAAGCAGTATCCCGGGATTTGTAGTTTTTATAAATTCTTGATGCGTCAAAGTCAATAAGCTTAACATTGCCCTCAGAATCTATCATAATATTTTCGGGCTTTATATCGCGGTGTATAATATTTTTTGAATGAAGCACATCAAGGGCAGAACACAGCTCTTTTATGATTTTACGCACACCTTTTTCCGTGTACAATCCTCCTGAAAGAATTTCCGCAACGGTAAAACCGTTTATATATTCTTCAATTACACGGCATTTGTCTGTGCTTTTTTGTACACTTAAAATACGCGGAAGATTAGGGTGAGATATTTTTTGCAAAACATCGTAAACAGAGCTGTCACCGCAAAAATCAATGACGGTAATTTCTGTTAAAAGAGTTTTATGTCTCATAACAACGGTGCTTTTATCTGAGTCTTTTTTCAGAGCCTTGACAAAAGAAAATTGTTCTGCGATAATATGGTCAAATTCTGTCAAAAAATCACTTCCCGAGGAGTGTGTAAAATGATGAAAAATACAGGCGAACTTATGGATGAGCTTATGAAAGAACCGAATATCGGTGATTATTTAAAAGAAAACCATAAATATATGATAAATGAAGAACTGCCTGTCTACCTTTCAAATATACTTAAAAAGAAAAATTTTGTCAAGTCGGCGGTTATAAAAAAATCGGAACTCAGCGAAGTTATGGGCTATCAGATTTTTTCGGGTGTCCGTAATCCGTCAAGAGATTCGTTGATAAGTATTTCAGTTGCTTTGGAGCTTGATATTGATGAAGTGCAAAGTCTTCTGAAGGTTGCAGGTTTTGCACAGCTTTATCCTAAAAGTAAACGTGATTCCATAATAATAAACGGTATTATCGTAAAAAAATCAGTAGCAGAAATTAACGAAAGTTTATATGATAATGATGAAAAAACACTTAATCAATAGTTTTTCAGAAGTCCCCGATAATGAAATCCCCTGAAATTTCAGGGGATATTTTTTATCTGAAAAGCGGGGATAAATAAATTGCAGACCCTATAACTAAAGTGAGGATAAACAGTGCAAGTTCAACCCGTCTTTTAATATTTAAAATTTCACCTTTCTGATAACTGTATTTGGCAAGAAAACAGTATCGCATAATGTCTGTGAAAGTATTTTTGCAGAGCTTTTCGGGCGATGTTTTTTCGGCTTTTGCGAGAAGCTTTTTTAGCAGTTTTTCAATTTTCTCAAGGACTTTTTCTTCTCTGATTTTCAATTCTTCAGGCTTGTCACCGATTTTATAACGTTGAATTCCTCTGATTAAAAACGCGTATTCTCTGCAGCTTTTAATTTTACCTTTCAGGGGAGAAAGTGTGATTACAAGAGACTGATATCTGTCAGGTACATTTTTATATTTGTTTTTTTCGATGTTTTCTCTTACTGTGTTTTCAATTTCGTCAATAAGATCGCCATGACGTTTATAGGAAAAAACTCTCTGTGCGGAATATTTTCTTGATACCTTGCATTTAAGGCCGAATTTGCTGAATTGGTTGTTGTATTCTTCGATAATGGCAGATGCTTTTTCGAAAATTTCTTTACTCATAAATATATCACATCCGATCAGAATGATTTTATCACAACGCATTACTTTTTTCAATATTTATCGACAAACAATGAAAAGTATGATATACTTTTGTTTAACAGCAAATTTACAGAAAAGGGATGATGAAAATGAAAAAACCTACACTTAATTTCGGTCAGTTTCTGCAGTATGATAAAGTGTTTATAACTGCTGATAACGGAATTGATTTGGAAAAAGTTACATCGGTGGCTTTTGAAGAGGAAACTCTTTACATAGCGGAAGGCGATTCTCTCTGCATATATGAAAACGGCAAAATCAAAAAAGTTCAGGCGAATGTATCAAAGCTTTTCACAAGAAACGGAAGACTTTTTGCGTCTGTAGGTAATGCTCTCTGCGAAATCAAAAAAGGTAAAATTTCAAAACTTGCAGAATTTTCTGCACCTGTTGTTGATATTTCAGTAGCTCTTGATAAATCAATCTGGCTCATTACCGAAACAGAGCTTTTCCTTATGAACGGTGACGAATTTGAAAAAATCGTAGACCTTCCTGAGGCAACGGTCTGCCTTGCTGCCCTTGATAATAAATCAAAATACGGTGAAACAGTTTACGTCGGTTCAACTGTTGAAGGTCTTATGTCTCTTAAGGGCAAACGTCGTCACTGGGCTGAGCTTCTTCCTGATGTTACAGGCGTTTTAAGCCAGAAAATCAACTGCGTTTCTATCGACGCTTTAGGTCACCTGTGGGTCGGCACAGATAACGGCCTTAATATTTACGACGGCAAAAATTATTGGTTCAACGGAAACGATTTCTATTCAGTTCCCGATGGCTCTTTCAACGATATGTTCTTTGCCGAAGACGGCAGAAAATATTTTGCAACAAACACAGGCATCATCACTCTTGTTGAAGGTAAAATTTCTTACTTCTCATACGGTGTGTGGCTTATGCACCCCACAGTTAAAAAGATTGCAGTTTCAGACGGCGGTGCTATCGCTGCAGTAACCGAAAGAGGCATCAGCCTTATCACGGCAAAGGAAATGACGCTTGAAGATAAAGCAAACCATTACGATGAAATGGCAGTGAAATATTTCACAAGAAACGAAGGCTATCAGGTTGACAGAATTCTCCGCAAATACGGTGACCTTGAATCAGGCTGGCTTCCCAACTCTGACAATGACGGACTTTTCACAGGCCTTTACTGTGCAAGCCAGTGCTTCCGTTATGCAGTAACAAAAGATGAAGAAGCAAAGAAAAATGCAAAAAAAGCAGTTGAGGCAATGATTAAGCTTACGGAAGTTACAGGCAAATCAGGCTTTACTGCAAGAGCAACAAGATATTCACACGAAGAAAATTTCAAAACAGGTGTAAGAGAAGAATGGCACATCTGTGAAGATAACCCCGATTGCGAATGGCTTGGCGAAACTTCATCTGACGAAATGACAGGACATTATTATGCATACGGAATTTATTACGACCTTGTTGCAGATGAAGATGAAAAGAAAAAAATCGCAAGCGTTGTAAAGAAAATCACAGACCATATTCTTGAAAATAATTTCCACCTTTGCGATGTTGACGGCGTGCCTACAACATGGGCGAACTGGGAGCCTGAACTTCTCAATAATGACGACAGATGGTTCTATGAAAGAGGCACAAATTCTCTTGAAATTCTCTCTTTCCTTAAAACGACATACCACGTAACAGGTGAAGAAAAGTATAACGAAGTTTTCGATATGCTTATTAAAAAGTACCATTACGCAATGAACTGCATACAGTATAAAGTGGAAGACAGTCACGTGGCTCACATTGACGACCAGCTTGATTTTATCAACATCTATCCTCTTGTAATGTATACTGAAAACAATGCACAGAAGGAAATTTTCAAAATGGGTCTTACACATCATTTTGATTACGAAAAGGTTGAGCGTTCACCTTTCTTCAATATCACTTACGGTGCACTTACAAACAATAACTGCGATATTGAAAACGCAGCAAAATCACTTTCAGAAATGACAATGGACCTTATCCGTTGGCCTGTTTTCAACAGCCACAGAAAAGACCTTGTATGGGATACAGAGCAGGAAGAAATGGGAATTCCCGCACAGCTTAAATATCCGCTGGAATATTCAGCAAGGGTGCTTGTAAACTATGACGGCAACCAGTTTGTATGCGATTCAGGTGCAGAAGAATTTGTCGATATAAACACTAAAATAGTAAACCGCACAGCAACACTCCCCGGTACATTTGCCGACGGTATGCGTGCAATGATGCCCTATAACTTCCTTCTTCCATACTGGATGGGCAGATTCCACGGACTTTTAGGCGACTAAAATAGTTTTCAACAAAAAATCCCCTCTGTCATTCTCTCGTAAGAACGACATCTCCCCTTGCATTTTCAAGGGGAGATTTTATGCTATCACTGATGTTAGTTTTATGAAAATTCGTCAGTTCAGTACCCATAACCGGTTTCTGCTATCACTGATATTAGTTTTATGAAAATTCGTCAGTTCAGTGCCCATAACCGGTTTCTGCTATCACTGATACAAATTTTTATAATAATTTGCGAGTATGATGCCCATATCCGGTTTTTTAAATTATAATTTAGCGAGGTATTAAAATCAGCATCGTAGGGGCGGATGCCCACATCCGCCCGAATAATTTCACATAAAATCTGACGGGTCGATGTAGGCATCGACCCCTACAATGTAAAATCGAATATACATATAAATTATAATTTATCT
>JAGBHV010000062.1 GCA_017935325.1 Clostridia bacterium | reverse complement strand
TGTATACCTGTCAACAACGGCTGGTAACAACAACTCAATTTCATCGTAGTAATGCAGTGTACGCACACTTACACCCGTAAAATCGGCAAATTCTTTAATCTGCATTTTCAATTTTATCACCTCGCAACAAGAGCATACACTATGACGGAGCGTGAGAGTCAATACCCTTTTGAAAAAAATGGATGATGTTCGAAAAATTATTATTTATCTAACTGTTCGACTTATTAGAATTTATCTGCTTCTTTAATAAAATCTTTTTCACGTTCGAATTATTAACCGACGGATGTTTCCGGTTGTCGTTATTGCAACTGAATTCAATATATGATTCGGTTTAAGTTTCATTCAAATCACGCTGCAAAATCAGTCAAGCCTGAAGAGTTTTGTTTCTCCCTTTTGCAGCTCAATGGTAACGGTGGCTGCAGTACCTTGATAAGGGCCGCCGAGTAACTCTCTGATATTTCTTTCCTTGCCGAGATAAATTGTTTTTTTACCGGCGGTTACGGCATAAATACAAATATAGTTTTTGTTCACATAAATAATGTCATCGGTTTCACAGTAAATATGAACTCCGCTTGTTTCGCAGAAAGATCTCAACTCGCTTATCGTGAATTTTTCTTTCAAGCCCGAGGTCATAATGTAGGGAACGTTGTCCGTTTTGCAAAGGTTTCGGGCATTTTCCATATAAGCTGTCTTTGCACTTGACAACAAAACAACCGCCTTATAATTCCGGTAAACCTCATCAAAATCATAAACGTCATATATATCATACGGCGTGCCTGTAAGACCGAGTTCGTTTCGCTGGGTGTGGAAAATGTTGCGTAATGAGCAGTTTGTGAGATATTTATATGCACTTTCATCAACGAATACCGCAACTTCAGCATTTGACCTTCTGTCAGCATCGGTTAAGCTTTGCTCATAAATACTTTTGTAAGCCGCCATTTCGTTCATAATATCATCATCTGCATACCAACCGCCCCACATATCGAACCACCAAAGGGCATTGCCTTTTATAAGCTGACGTGCAAAGGATTTTCGGATTTCGTTTACAGCCTGATATTTTGATTCTCTCGGCTGCCATACGGGAGCAGAAAGAAGTCCGTGCGGGTCGGTTAAAGGGTCCTTCTGAGAAAGAGGCACTGTCAGGTGCGTTCTTATATCGCATTCCTGAAAGCACATTTTTCCGTGCAGACGAACGGAATCAGCAGGATACATTTCTGTCCAGTCCATATCGGGCGAGCGGGTGCCGATGTATGAATTCGGTGAACAGATGAAATCGATTTTTTTGTCTTTCAATATATAGTTGAGTGCATGATTGCCTTGCAGGGAGTTGGTTACCTCAAGAGTATAACCGTAAAACGTACCTACAACAACGTTGTCACCTGTTTCCTCTTTGACAATCCCGGCAAAGTGACTTATGGCTTCTGCAATTCTGAAGTTTGCGAACTCTATATACCATGAAAGATATTCGTTGTTGAAATAATTGCTTTTTTTATCAAGCAAGGTTAAATCGGGTAAACCTTTGTACTCAGCTTCGGGATAATATTCTTCAAGAAATGCCTTGAAAGCCGACTTTGCGCATTCGCCATAGCCGCCGTTCATATCAAAGTGAAACCATTCTTCTGTTTGTCCGCCTGCTATCTGATAACCCACGATATGCGAGGCATATTTGCAGGAATTTGCATATTGCGTGAATTCGCGCAAAAACCGAGATGCATCGTCACGCCATTTCTGCGAATAGAAGGATTCTCTGCAAGGAACACCGTCTTTTATGTTCAGCTCATCGGGATTTTCCTGTTCCCACCAGACAGGCATACTTATATTTACTCTCGGGATTATGTAAGCTTTGGGGCAAGCTTCAAGAATCTTCTCGACAGCCTCGTCAAACAACGAAAAAGCAGAAGCTCCCTTTATGTCAAAAATACCTTTTTTGAATGGGGTCAGTCCGTCTGTTGTGCTTATCCATCTGCCCGAGAAAAGAACCGGAACAGAAAAGAATTTATAGCCTGCAGCCGCAAAGTCATCATATTTATTGAACTGTTCCAGATAAGTCATATATGCTACGGCAGCGTGCGGTTTTCCGTTGATATAAAGAGTAGGTACACCGCCGCAATCCTTGATTTCAGAATGAATACCTACATATTTATCCATATCACATACCACCTCTTATGTAGAAATTTCGTAATCCGTTTCTTCAAAGGCTTCTGAAAGGTAAAAACCATAGCGAAACGATGTAACAACATCCAAAAAGAAACTGATAATTTTTTGTGTTTACAACTCGTTTTTGTCAAAATTAAAACAGTTCAACAAAATGGATTTTTTTAGTTTACTCTTCCTATCATATCGAGGGGGATTTCTTTAAAGTCGGGAGCGACTTTTCTGATTTCATCAATGTCTTT
>JAGBHV010000061.1 GCA_017935325.1 Clostridia bacterium | reverse complement strand
GTTATGGGAGATAAAAAAAGAGAAGCTCTTAAAAAACTCCGCAAAGCAGGAATTGTTCACATAGAAATAACAGAAGGCTCCGGCAAAAAAATCGATGAGTTAAAAGAACAGATTGCTCTGCTTGAAAGTGCGGCTTTTCTGTTAAGCGAAAAGAAAAATAAGAACATTGAGCAAAAAGACATAACTGCTTCCGAAGCTGTTTCAGCAGCAAAAGAAATAACTTCCTTAGCTGAAAAAAAGAAAGCTTATCTGAATGAACAGCATTTATTGATTTCCGAACTTGAGCGAATTAAGGGCTGGGGCGAAGTCAACCCTGACGACATTAACGATTTGTTAAACAAAGGTGTTGATATTTCGTTTTATGAAATGCCGATAGCTGAATATGACAGTATTCCTGAAGCAGTAAAAACCATTAGTTTAGAAAAAACTAAAAATTCAGTGAAGTTTGCTCTGATTATATCCGGCGTTGAGGGTGAAGAAACTGCTGAAAAACTCAAAAGCTATCATTTTGAATTGCCTCAAAATTCCACCGCAGAGATAAAGCAAAGGCTTGAAGAAATCAGCAAAGCAACAGAGTCAATTGATGAAAAAATAACTGGCTATGCAGAATATAGCTCTGGTATGAAGAACACTGTTAAATCCTGCGAAAAGGAAATTGAATTTGAGGTATATGCCACCGGCATGACAGATGAAAGCTTGTCGGAGAACGATAAAAATGATGTTTCAGTTGCATATTTTACGGGATATGTTGAAGCGGAAAATCTGCCTTACCTTAAAGAAATTGCTAAAGATAATTTCTGGGGACTTCGTATTGAGGAACCCACCGAAGATGATAATGTTCCGACAAAGCTTAAAAACAATAAGTTTGTAAGCCTTATCTATCCGCTTACTGACTTTTTAGGCACTGTTCCGGGGTATTTTGAGTATGATATTTCAGGTTGGTTCTTAGGCTTTATCCTCGTTTTCTTCGGAATTATATTCGGTGATGGTGTTTACGGACTGCTTATTTCAGCTGTTGCTGCAGTGTTGATTATTAAATCTGCAAAAGCAAAGAAAGAAATCCCACCCGCATTTCTGTTAGTTGGTCTTTTCGGTATTTCGACAATACTCTGGGGAACATTAACCTGCACATGGGGCGGTCTTCCTGCTGAGAAGCTGCCCGAATGGCTTCAAAAGCTATCAATCCCGTTTATCTCAAATGTATATGCCGATAAAATATGGTATCCTTTCTGGACAAACGGAAATGTCGGTCTTACAACCGCACAGAATTTGCAGATTTTCTGTTTTTCTTTGGCTCTCATTCAGCTTGTTATAGCACATCTTAAGGTTGCAAAAAGAAACAGAAAATCAATTAAGATACTCGGAGATATCGGGTCAATATTGCAACTTGTGGGTATCTATTATGTTGTACTGAGCTTTGTTGTTAATCCCGATGTTTTCAGCTTCGGACTTGTAATCGGCGGTATTCCCGTCGGAACGGTAGCTCTTGTACTCGTTATCGTCGGCTTTGTTATGAGCTTTGTGTTTGCAAATTATGAGGGTAGTGTCGGTAAATCTATACTCGAAAGTCTGAAAAACATTGTCTCTGTTTTGCTTGGTGTAGTCAATGTTTTCTCAGATATAGTTTCTTATATAAGGCTTTGGGCAGTCGGTCTTGCAGGTGCAGCGATATCTGCAACTGTAAACGAGCTTGCAAGTCCGTTGCTTGGCAATTTTATGTTTATGATAATTGCCATAGTCCTTCTGGTATTCGGACACGGACTTAATATGATACTGAATGTTCTGTCTGTTATTGTTCACGGAATCAGACTGAACACTTTGGAATTCTCATCACATCTTGATATGTCCTGGAG
>JAGBHV010000060.1 GCA_017935325.1 Clostridia bacterium | reverse complement strand
TTATAATTTGTCGTTAACATTTCCAAACGTGTCATTCTCGAGCGACAGCGAAGAATCTCGTTTGGAAATGTTTTATGTGTTGCCATTTTGAGATCCTTCGCTTTCGCTCAAGGATGACAGCAAAATGGCAAGGTTAGTTACATATAAATTTATAATTTGTCGTGCAGTTAATTTTTTTATCGTAGGGGCGCCCATTGGGCGTCCGCCTGAAAATTACGCATAAACCTACGGGTCGTCGAGGACGCCGACCCCTACGAAATCTCAAATTAATTTTAACACTCGTAGGGCAGGGCCTTGGTCCTGCCGCCAAATCTTACGCAAAATAACAAACGGCGGGAGCAAGCCCCCGCCCTACAATAACTAAATTATAATTTATCGTTTTGTGCCAATTTTTTATTGACTTAATTGTTTTAAAAGTTTATAATTAATCTGTATGTAATATCCTGAAAAATGAAACGGAGGATAAATAATGAAAAATTATGATGTAATCGTAATCGGTGCAGGTAACGGTGGTCTTGCAGCTGCTACAACTTGTGCCAGAGCAGGTCTTTCGACACTTCTGCTTGAAAGACACAACATTCCCGGCGGTTCAGCATCTTCTTTCGTAAGAGGTAGATTTGAATTTGAACCCTCACTTCACGAACTTGCAGGTGTGGGCGCAAAAGATAAATCAGGTCAGGTTGAAGATATGTTTGCCCGTTTTGGCGGAGACGTTAAATGGTATCAGCATGATTCAACTTTCCGCCTCGTTGTTCCTGCAAAAGAAGGCGACACTGATACTTTTGTAAACGAAAACGGTGTTGAAGTTTCTCTTGATGTGCGTATGCCTGTTGGTTTTGAAAACTTCGCAAGAAAGCTGGAAGAAGTTGTTCCCGGTTCATACGAAAGCTGTATAAAAGCATTTGACCTTTCAATCCGTATGTTCAAAGCTCTTGATGCTCTTGACAGTCCCGCAAAACTTCCTGCAAGCTTCAAGGATTTCCCCGACATTCTCAGAATGGTTTCTCACAATATGACAGAAGCTCTTGATGCTCTCGGAATGCCCAAAAAAGCACAGGACATTTTCAATACATATTGGTGCTATCTTGGTGTTCCTGCATCAAGACTCGATTTCCTCTATTATCTTGCAATGCTTCACAGCTATGTTCAGCACGGTACAGGCGTTCCTCATCTTCGTAGCCATGAACTGAGCCTCGCTCTTGATAAAGTTATCCGCGATAACGGCGGCGACATCTGGTATAACTCAGAAGTAACAAAAGTTATCATGGAAAACGGCAAACCTGTAGGTGTTGTTATCAACGGAGAAAAAGAAGTTTACGGTAAATATTTCATTTGTAACTCTTATCCTTACGCTGTTTTCAGAGATTTGTTCGACAAAAAGGATATTCCCGAAAGACAGCTGAAAATGCTCAACGCAAGAGAAACTTCAGTTACTCTTACAACAGTTTATCTCGGCATGAATAAAACAAAGGAAGAACTGGGTATTAAAGACTATTCTGTTTTCATTGCTCCCGTTTCTGACTCTGACGAACAGTTCAAACTTGTTACTGAATATAACAGCGGTTATTGTATCATTAACTGCCTTAACGAAATTATCCCCGATTGTACTCCCGAAGGCACATGTCAGCTTTTCCTTACAGCCATGACTTCCGGCGATGTAATGAAAGATGTAAAACCTGAGGATTACAAAAAGTTCAAAACAGCAGTTGCAAAGGATATGATTGAAACATGCGAAAAAGCACTTAACATTTCAATCACACCTTATATCGAAGAAATTGAAATTGCACTTCCTCCCACCTTTGCAAGATATCTGAATACTCCTTTGGGTACACCTTACGGATATATGCTTGACAAATGGGATAGCATGATTCCCCGTACAGTTCAGTATCTTAATGACCAGCCATTTGATAACTTCTTCTTCTGCGGTGCAACTCAGGAGAGAGGCGACGGTTACAGCTGTGCTTATTACACAGGTGAAAAAGCAGGCGGACTTGTCGTAAAAGCAATGAAAAAGGAGGGCAAATAAGATGGCAGATTTAAAATCATTAAAAGCAAGAAAATTTTTCCCAATGTTGTCAGACCGTAACAAGAGATTTGAAGCAGCTGAAGCAAAATTTCCCACATTTTCTGACAATGCAACAGTTTTGGCAAAAGCACTTCATCCCAAAAGACAGTATCTTAAAGTTGCTGATGTAAAAGTGCGTGCAAAAGATTGCAAAAGCTATACACTTGTTCCCGATGAAGCAAGAGGTACAACACAGCTTGCATATTTCGGTGCAGGTAAATACCTTACAGTTTTTGAAACAATTGAAGGTATGCCTGTAACACGTGCATATTCAATTTCATCTTCACCCAAAGACAGCCTTGAAGGCAAATATGTGCTTACAATCAAGTTGGTCGGCGGCGGACTCATGTCAAAATACATTTTTGACAACTGGAAAGTCGGCACAGAAGTTGAAGTTTCTGCTCCTTCAGGTAACTTCGAATATCAGCCCATCCGCGATGCGAAGAAAGTTATCTGTATTGCAGGCGGCAGCGGTATCACTCCCTTCATTTCAATGGCAAACGCTATTGCAGACGGCGACGAAGATTTCGAAATGACTCTCCTTTACGGTAGCCGTAACATTGATAACATTCTCTTCAAGGATGAACTTAAAGAGCTTGAAGAAAAATGCGATAAAATCAAAGTTGTTCATTTCCTGAGCGACAAATATGCAAAAATCCCCAGAGGCTGCAGAAAAGGTTTCATTGATGCAAAACGTATCAAAGCACTTGCTCCCAAAGATGAGCCCTATTCAATTTTCATTTGCGGACCTCAGCAGATGTATGAGTTTGTTGACAAGGAAATTGAAAAGTTAAAGCTTGAAAGAAAATATATCCGCCACGAAATGTTCGGTGAATTCCATAACCCCGGCACACAGGAAGATTATCCTGCAGGTATCCCCGAAGAAGTAACAATCAAAGTTACAATTCAGGATAAAGAGTGGACTGTAAAAGCCAACACTGCTGATTCAGTTATGCAGACACTTGAAAAGAACGGCATTTCTGTTCCTTCACGTTGCAGAAGCGGTGAATGCGGTTTCTGCCATTCACACCTTCTTTCAGGTAAGGTTTATGTTCCGAAACACCTTGAATACCGCAGACTTGCAGACTATAAATTCGGTTGCATCCATCCCTGTTGCTCATTCCCGCTTACAGACCTTGTAATCGATGTACCCGTAGCGAAATAAACAATTAAAACCCGTGTATCATCTGATACGCGGGTTTTGTAATGCAGAATGAAGAATGCAGAATTACGGGAGCCGAAACGGCTCTCCTACGTTATGAAATTGAACATACAGGTAAATTATAATTTATATGTAACTAACCTTGCCATTTTGCTGTCATCCTTGAGCGAAAGCGAAGGATCTCAAAATGGCAACACATAAAGCATTTCCAAACGAGATTCTTCGCTGTCGCTCGAGAATGACACGTTTGGAAATA
>JAGBHV010000059.1 GCA_017935325.1 Clostridia bacterium | reverse complement strand
AGTGTTGACCGACAAGGTCACAGATGAGGTCAATGCCATAGTTGCAAGGCTGTCTGAGGAAGTGCCGCAGCTTATTTCAGGGTTCAGGGACAACGTGCTGAAAATACTTGAACAGGAAGAAATTATAAGAGTGTATTCAAGCGACGGAAAAATCATAGCAGTAACCGATGAGGGCGAATTTTTTCTTCGTCAGCGGCTGTACGAAATGGAGGAAAGGCTTGACAGTTCAATGTTCGTGAGAATATCAAATTCGGAGATAATCAATCTGAAAAAAGTGAAAAGCTTTGATATGAGTTTTGCAGGAACAATATGCGTTTCATTGACAGACTCGACAGTTACCTATGTATCGAGAAGATACGTTTCAAAAATCAAAAAAATATTGGGAATATGAGGTGTAGTTATGATAAATAAAATTATAAAAAGAGCAATTCCGGGATTTTTTATCGGCATAGCAATAGGTCAGATTATCAGCGTTCTTATCTCGCTTATCAATGGAAACGGTGAATTTGTAGTATGTACACCCGAATTTACAGAGCAGGTCGGAAACGAAGCAATGGCAGGTGCAATCCAGACACTTCTTTGCGGAATTATGGGCAGCGGTTTTGCAGCAGCATCTGTAATCTGGGAGCTGGACAGCATAAGCATTGCCGCACAGACAGGCATCTGCTTCGGCATCTATGCAGTTGTAATGCTTCCCATTGCCTACTTCACGAACTGGATGGAACATTCGGTTGAAGGCGTGCTGAGTTACATCGGAATATTTGCAGCAATATTTGTTGCGGTATGGATAGGTCAGTACTTTGCCTGGAAGAATAAAATCAAGGCAATAAACGCTAAACTCGGCAATTAAATCAGATGGCGGATACGCAAAAGTATCCGCCATTTTTGTGTTCCGCAACAATCCCGAAGGCAGATTTTTTGTCGTGAAAAAATAAAAAATCAGGCTGATATTGTTATATTTCAACAATGTCAGCCTGATGTATTTAGTGAAAGAAACAAAATGGTTCCTGAAGCTGTAAATAGCTGTTTTTTTGGTTAATTTCACTCATCAGATTTTAAGGCATAAAAAGGTGTAAAAAGAAAGAAAAAAGTGATTGAAAAACATAGAAAAATATACAAAAATTATGCTGAAAATATATGTACAAAACTTACAATTACACCGTTTGCCCAAAAAATCTGAATGGTGTATACTTGTGTTCAATCCGATATGAACGGGTCAGTGAACGAGTCGGATAAATACAAAAATCTTCGTTCGGAATTGGGTGAGAAAACATGAACAATATGAGCAAAGTCAAAGAACTTCTTGCTGCAAAAAGTCAGTTGGATGAACAGAATTCAGATGACAAAAAAGCAACTGAAATTGAGATTGCTGCGGCAGAAGAAATGGAGAAATTGATCAGAAGAGGCGTCTTTGAATCAAGGCACGGCGACAAGCTGAACTGCATTATTGATGTGATTCTGAACAATCAAAGCCTGCGTAATTTCATCTCTGAAACCCCGTGCGATGAGCTTGAAATTATACTTGATGAAGCAGTTGATAATCAGAGCTTTATTGACTTATTTAAGTTCGTTAACGAGAGAAGTCCAAGACTTTCTGCATTGCGTGAAAGCAAGCGTAAGGCAGAAGAAAAGAAGCGTGAAAAAGCTGCAAAGAGTAAGCGTAAAAATGAACAGCCGCAGCTGTTCAACAGCACCGCAGGTACTGATGAAATCGAATGATTTCATCCGAAAAGGGGTCGCAGGGGAAAACGTTTGAAAACAATTTTTCAAACCGAGAGTAACCCAAAATTTCGGGTCCAAATTTTGCAAGCAAAATTATGGATTACGTCTTTGCCGACAAGCAGTATTTCTGCGTCGGCAAAGCGAGCTCTTGTCCCCCGCAAGCATAGCCTTTGATGTGTATTTTATTTTAAAGTGCATCACAAGGCTCTGCTTGCACTAGGTGGGGACTGCGATTTCCCGACTGAAAACAATGGTTGATTTGACGGCAGGAAAGCCCTTTTCCTGCTGACAAATCGGCTGTGTTGAAATTGCCCGGAAAGCCTTGTTGCAGCAGGGCATAATTATGACGTTTGTATTATGACGAAAGGAATGATTGTTTTGGGTAAGAAAATCAGAAGTCACCAGAAAAAGACATTCAAACGTATCACAGTAGGCTTCGATGAAAAGACATACAACGAACTGTGCGGACTTGCAAAAGAATTTGGTATGAGTTTATCAGCAGTAACAAGAATTGCACTTGAAGAAAATCTTAGAATATATTTCGGTAAGGTAAGGTACATAGACCGTGAGCAGGCAGAAGAAATCCGTAAAACATTGCTTGAAATTCTGGATAATTGCAGAAAGATTTACAACGAAATGAACCGTATTGGTGTAAACTATAATCAGGAAATTCGCCTTAAAAATGCAGAGGCGAAATATGAGGCAATAAAGCATGATGATGGTGTAGGTGTATTCCGAAGAAACGAAGCAAAAGCGGAATATGAAGCTGTAAAAAGTGATGTGGAAGCCAATACTTATTTCAGCAAGGAAAAAGCAGAAACTCTGCTTATCGAGTATAAGAATGTTACTGAAAAAATGCAGGAGTTAGTATGCCGTATACCACAGTGAGTCGTGTAGAAAACGGGAGGTCACTTCTTGAATATATATTGCAGGAAAAAGGTCACAACGGAAACGCAGTACGAAATATGATGAAATCTTCGGTAGCGATGAATGACAACGAAGATTATGGCACGCAGATGGACAGGTATTGGCGCAGAGCAAGGTCAAATCATAAGGTTCAGATTATTCATATTATCCAGTCGTTTTCTCCAAAAGAATTCAGCCGTGATAACCCTGACGATGTGCTGAAAGTAAATATGATTGGGCAGGATTTTGTCAGCGAGCATTACAAGGGCAGACAGGCTTTGATATGCACGCAGGCAGACGGAAAGGGCAAGTGTCTGCACAATCATATTCTCATAAATGACGTGTCGATGATTAACAGCAAAGGGTGCGACAACGAGGAGTATCACCATAAGAATGTCAGCGAGTGGTCAGATAAAATTGTTGCAAATTATATCATTCCCATTGAAACAAAAGAGGCTGACGAAAAGCTCACCCGTACTGAAATTCTGAAGCGTGAAAAAGAAAAGTATGTATACAAGGATGATATCCGCAAACGTGTAGAAAAGACAATGGAAAATGTATCAAGTGAAAAAGAATTCCTTGAGAAATTATTTGATAACGGTGTTGTTGCCAAAAAGAAAAAACGAGGAACCAAGGATAAAGAAGAATATTATTTATATGAACTTCTTGATTTATCGGAAGTGCCTGAGGGGACAAGGCTTCCGAAATATAATTTGACAATAAAGTCGTACAATCTTGGTGCGGCTTACGGTCCGAAAGCGGTAAATGAAGCAGTTAAAAACTACAAACCTCCTAAGAGATGGAGTGGAGAAAAAGTTGTATTTACATCGGGAACATCAATGAATGTACCTGCACCTGAAACGGTTGAAAAGCAGGAGGTTGAATATGCACCTGAACACAAAATTTCTATGTCAGCAGAAGAAAAAACAGCGGAAGAAATTGCTGTATCTGCACCTGTTCAGCAGGTTGAAAAATTGCAGGAACAGCAGATGGTTGCTCCGCCTCCGATTGTTGATGATGAGGATGACGATGAGGAGAAATCTGTGCAGAAGAAGTCTGCTCAGAAGGTTGAAGCAGCACACAAGCCTAAGGTGGAACAGAAGCAGAGGAATCTTTCAAATAGGTTTAGAAATTTGCCGCTTAGTGATGTTTCGGAGGGTGTGGATAAGGAGAAAGATGATAGAGATTTGGGTGGTTAAATAAATATATTGTGCAAAAAGAAGAACAGATTTTTCTGAAAATATTGACTGCTATAAAAAAACGAAAGCCGTACAAGTTCTGTACGGCTTTTCAATATATTCTATCTGAATAGATTGCATTTATCTGCTCATCCGTGAATCCAAGAGCTTTCTCACGCAGACGAGCAATTTCTCTTATCAAAGAAGTGCATACTGAATTTATCAGATTTCTGTTAATAATATTATATTATGTTTTGGGTTGTTATGCAAAGGGTATAGAAAATAACGGACAAGGTAAAGCTAACCCTGTCCGTTTCATTAGTTTAAACATTGTTTACACTGTCAAGTACCCATTTATCATTTTTGTAAACGGCACTATAATTTACATTTAAATTTTCGCCCTCGATATGTAAGAGATTATATTTGACAGAAAATAATATATTAGTATCGCTTTCCTTAAGTATTGTCACAGCGACTGCTTCTCTTGTCGGATAAACTCCACCAACGTCGGGAATGTATAGACTGCTGTCATACTCAATAACTGTCATATACCCTAAAAAATAATCAATGTAGCTTTTAGTGTATGTTTCATACATATGATTTTTCAAATCCTGTATTGAACTGAACGGACACAAAAAAGCTGTTTCTTCATTGTTCAAAACTAATTCTGCACCGAATGCGGTTTGAATAGCTTCCTTTATTGCAAAAATATCATCACGCAAGGCAATTGATAATTCATAATATATTTTGTTATCTATTTCTACAATTTGGGGTTCGTAATCGCTTTTAAAACTGTACTCTCCATAAAAATATTTTTTCCAAAGTATATCATTTTCTACAAGCTGATATATGCCAAGCTCGTTTAGATACTTCTTGCGTAACATCTTCCGCAGCAGTCTTGCTGAAATTCAGCCTTTGTCGGCAGTAATTATAAATTATGCCGTAATACTTCTTTACTATTTCATCATACATTGTCATAAACTCCTTTTATATACAATGTCACAAAAAGGGCGATTTCTTTCATAAAAATTTATTTTACAGCAAATTTTGTCACTTCTCACAAAATTT
>JAGBHV010000008.1 GCA_017935325.1 Clostridia bacterium | reverse complement strand
GCACTTTAAAATGCGAAATTGCGTGTGCAAGAAAAGGCGAAAACCACCGATAACGCTGTCGCGTATCGGTGGTTTTTAACGCATTATTGTGCCGTAAGTTCACATTTTAAAGAAAAACTTCCTTATGGGAACTCGGCGAAGTGGTGAGACTGTTTTTTTGTTTAATCAGATATCGATGTTTTCAATAATATTTGATTCTGTGGGAACGCCGTCAGCATCGATGATGAATGAGCGAGTTTCATAAGGTTCAATATCAACCCAGAAGCATGCATCAAGAAGCTTTGATTTAACAATAATCTTTTCGCTTACGTCTGCAGTCTGGCGGATTCTGATAACAACTTTATCGCTTTTTCTGCAGCATTTTTTAAATGCAACAAGTTCAACCGTTTCGCTTGTTGTTTCAAAAATTTCATTTGCACAGATTTCAACATTTTCAAGTTCTTTTTTAATTGCCTCTGCTTTTTCCTGTGCGCAGGGATAACCTGAAATAAGAGCTTTCCATGCGCAGTTGATTTCTTTGATTTTGCTTTCTGCACCGTTTTTGATAACGTTTACAACGTCTGCAGTTTCAAGAGTAAGAAGAAGCTTTTCAATTTCTGTTTCTGCTGCAGGATCTGAATAATCAATGTCTGCAATTGCATCTGCATCGTCAAGGTTGTTGTAGAACTGATTGATGTAGTCGTCAAAGAGAATTGTTTCATCTTCTGCCGTGATTTCATCAATTGATTTGATGTTGAGATTTTTTGTTGAAATGCCGAGAATACGGTTGATGTTCTTTGTATCAAGCCAGTAGAAATCAGCCTTTGCACAAACATCTTCTTCAATATAACAGTTTGTTTTTGAACGGAAAAGAATTTCAATGCCGAGGGGATTGTTGATTTTTTTGCCGTAGCCTGTGCGGAAAATTCTTCCGAAATTTTTCATGAAAAATTTCTGTGAGTAAAGAGTGTTTCTTGCAATATTTTCAAGAGAAATTTTTTCATCTGTTGAGTCATTCCACCAGGCTCCAAGGGGCTGAAGCTTTTCTGCTTCAATGAAAGCTTTTACTTTTTCGAAAAGCTCGGGTTCATTTTTCTTTATAGATTTGTAATCTCCTGCATAGAAAGCGTTAAGCTTGTTGTTTTCATCTTTTTCAAGAAAAGCAATTGCTTTCTTAAAGCTTTCGGAGAGATTATCTTTGTCTGCTTTTAAAACAGCGAATGTATAATTTTTCATTATTATTCTTCTCCTTTAATAAGTCCAAAGTAGCGTCCTGTCCAATAAGCGAAAGTATAAACAAAGCAACTTTCAACGCAGTACATACCGCCTGAATCTTCTGCACAATATGCCATGGGGTTTCTGTCGTATTTTGCGATGAATCTTTCATCAGCAGGGAGAAGTGAAGAAAGCTCTTTTGTTTTTCCGCTGAAGCGATACTGCATGGGATAGTCTTTTCTGTCGATTGTTACACCTGAAGCAAGACGTGAGGGAGGACAGCGGTAGAAATAGTTTGCTGCTCTTTCCATGTCAATTTCGTCACCTGTTGCAAGTGTGTATGCATAATCGTAGCAGGGAGAATGTTCTTTTGCAAGAGTTGTTCTCCAGCTTCTGAAGCCTTTCTTCCATTTTTCAAGATATTCAGCTTCTTTTTCAAGGTCGCAGAGCTGCCAGAAAGATACAACAGCCAGCATATGGTCGCCGTACATCATATCTTCTCTCAAATCATAATCATTTGCCATACTTGCTTTGTAGAATCTTTCGTGATGCTTTGTTGCAAGCTCGGGATAGCCGAGAGAATAAACGTCTTCAAGAGCTGCTTTGACTTTTTCATCTCCGCCGAGAACAAGGTCTGCAGCTTTAAGATAGAACATCATTTCAGCAGCATTGAGAGCACCGTCTGACCAACCCATTTCTGAATTGAAATAGTCAAGATTCCATTTTGCCCATGCTGTGGGACCGCCGTGGAAATCGCACATCTGATAGCCGTGGTCAATGAAATGATATGTAGTATTCTTGATTGTTTCCTTGATGATTTCATCAAGCTCAGGGTCAACAGGGCCGAGAATTTCGTGAGCATATCTCATAAGAAGGTACTGAAGTGTAACTTCGTCACTTGATGTATCAGCTTTATAGATAAGGTCATCTTCTGTGTAGCCTAAATCTGTATAAAGGTGTCTGAGTCTTTCGGGAATAGGTTCACCGCAATAGCATTCAGCGCCTGATGCGTTAAGATGTCTTGCATAGTTTGAATCTCTGAGAGTTGCAGTATCACCTTTTCTTGTGAAGAAAAGACCGTCATCGGGGATTCTTTCATCTGCACACATATATGTTCTTGCAAAGAAGCCGTCGCCTCTGCCGGGAACATAGAAGAGAAGAAGACAAGCTTCTGTTGCTCTTGTTGCAACGTCCTTGATACGGAGAGTTTCAGGGTCATCTGCACCTTTTTCTCTTACCAATGTTGCGTAGTGGAAAATTTCACCGACTGCGTATGCTGCAGTGAAACCGCCGTCATTATCGCATTCATTATCGTAGAATTTTGAAGAAAGGTCACGTGCTTTTTCAAGTCTTCTCTGGCTTATCATACCGCGTCTGTCAACGATATCAAGGGATTCCTGAAGAAGGACGTTTGCTTTCTCATCTGTTGAATATTCAACAAAAGTCATATGTACAACGCCTGTTTCAGTTTTAACCCATACTGAATTTCCGTCAGCAAGAAGTTTCTGGACTTTATTGTCGTTAAGGTGTCTGTCAGCGGCAAAGTACATAACCTTGTCTTCAATACGCTCTGCATTTGCATCGTATCTTGTCAGACCTGTTGTAGCACCGTACCATTCAGCACCGTCATCAGTTTTTACAAAACAAGTGTAATCCTTTTTCTTTGAAGGAAGAGGAAGGGGGAAATCTGTAAGGTCAGGTTTCACACATTCAGCCTCAAACAAAGCCTTGGGGATTTCAGGAGAATCGATTTCATAAAAAACCGGCACTCTGTTAAGATGTCTTTTTAAAATATAAGGTTTCATTTTTACACCTCTCAATTTATTTCTTTATATGAGTATATCAAACATTGCTCTGGTTTGCAATGATTTTTTCATCAAGCTCAGCGAATTTATCAGAAAGAATCTCCCATTCTTCCATCAGCTCATCAAGCTTCAATTTAAGTTCGTTCATTCTGTTTGTAAGCTCGCTTATTTTTTCATAATCAGAAGCAACCTCAGGCAAAGAAAGTTCTTCTTCAATAAGTGAAGTTTCTTCTTCATTTTTTTCAATTTCTTCCTCACATTTTCTGATTGCAGTCTGCAATTTTCTGTGTTCACTTTTCATTTCCTTGCGGAGCTTGTAATCATTCTGCGAAGGTTTTTCTTTTTTTACTGTCTGCACTTCTGATTTTTCAGTTTCAAGTGCGGTGCAGTAATCGTCGTAATTTCCGTCAAAATTTTTAATGCCGTCGTCGTAGAATCGTATAATTCTTGTTGACAGCTTGTTTATGAAATATCTGTCGTGAGATACTGTGAGAACTGTGCCGTTATAAGATAAAAGTGCGTTTTCAAGTGCTTCACGTGAACGGATGTCAAGGTGGTTTGTCGGCTCGTCAAGAAGCAGAAGATTTGCACCTGTCAGCATAAGCTTTAAAAGAGCGATTCTTGCTTTTTCACCACCGCTGAGTTCACCCACTTTTTTGAAAACGTCTTCGCCTTTGAAAAGGAACATTGCAAGGGCACTTCTCACCTGCGTTTCGTTGAAATCCTTGTGCTCATCCCATATTTCATCAAGCGCAGTTTTGCTGTCATCAAGACCTGCAAGGCTCTGGTCGAAATATCCGATTTTAACATTTGCACCGAAAATATATTCGCCGGAATCAGGTTGTTCACGACCTGTGAGAATTTTAAGCAGTGTTGTTTTTCCGCAACCGTTAGGGCCGAGTAAAAACATTCTGTCTTCTTTATAAAGGTTGAAGTTTACATTCCTGAAAAGACGTTTTGAGTCAAAGGATTTCTGAAGGTCTTTGATAAATAAAACATCGTTTCCGCTTTTTGCTTCGGCTGAGAATTTAAAATGGAATTCTTCCTGTTTCATATCAGGTGTTTCAAGATTTTCAAGCATGCGGTCAATCATTTTCTGCTTGCTTTCCGCAGTCTTTATATTCTTTTCCCTGTTGAATTGCCTTTGCTGTGCAATGATTCCCTCAATTCTGTGAACCTCTGCCATTGTGTTGTCATAATTTCTCTGAACAGTAAGTTTATCAATTTCTTTCTGCTTTAAAGACGTTGAATAATTACCTTTTCTTAAGGTCAGTTTTTTGTTTTCAATTTCAAGTGTTTTTGAAGTTACTTTATCAAGAAAATATCTGTCATGGGAAATTATCAATGACGCGCCTTTGAAATCACGGAGAAAATCTTCAAGCCATTCAACGCTTTCAATATCAAGGTGGTTTGTCGGCTCGTCAAGAAGCAGAAGGTTTGCACCGCTTAAAAGAAGCTTTGCAAGGGAAAGCTTTGACTTCTGACCGCCGCTTAATGCGCTTACAGGAATATAAAAATCATCTTCAGAAAAACCGAGACCGATAAGTGTTGCTCTTGCACGGCTTTTGTATGTAAGTCCGCCTGAAGACTGAAACTTTTCAGTAAGAAAACCTTGTCTTGCAATAAGTTCATCAAGGTTGCCTTCGTTTTTGTCAATTTCTCTTGAAAGGCTTTCAATCTCGTTTTCCATTTCAATAATATCACCAAAAACAGTCATCAGCTCTCCGTACATGGAAAGCTGTGAGCCGCGGCATGCATGCTGCTGCATGTAACCGATAACAGTATTTTTGCCTGTGATAATATCGCCGTCGAATGAATCCTCTTCCCCTGTGATTATCCTGAAAAGGGTAGTCTTGCCAACACCGTTGGCACCGATAAGACCTACAGCTTCGTTTTCGCCGATTTCAAAGTTACCGCCTGAAAAAAGAACGGTTTCTCCGAAACTCATATTCAGATTTGAAGCTGAAAGAACAGCCATCAGTCAACCCTCGTTTCAAGAAGTGTCATTTCACCGTTTAAGATAAATTTACCTGTTTTTGCAGGAATAAACACGCAGTCGCCTGCTTTGAGCGATACCTCGTTTTCATCGCACTTAATTTTGCCTTCGCCTTCAATACAAACGAAAGATACAAATGATTTTTCATCTGCTTCTCCTTCGTAAGATGAATGTGTTTTAACTTCTGAGAAGTTGTAGAATTCACATTCGGAGAGAAGCTTCTTTGAATAATTTTCTGTGTTTTCTTCACCTGAAAATTCAACAGTTTCCTGCTTGTTGTAGTTAATAACTTTCAATGCTTTTTCAACGTGAAGTTCTCTTTTCTTTCCGTCAGCGCCTACACGGTCGTAGTCGTAAACTCTGAAGGTTGTGTTTGAATTCTGCTGAACTTCAACAAGGAAGATTCCTTTGCAGATTGCGTGAAGTGTGCCGGCTTCAATGTGATAACATTCGCCTTTTTTCACTTTAACGCGGTTTACCTTGTCGATGAAAGTTCCGTTGTTTACGCTTTCAATGAAATCTTCTTTTGTGATATCATTTTTAAAGCCGTAAATCAGCTCTGCACCTTCGTCGCAGTCGGCAATATACCATGATTCTGTTTTGCCTTCTTCGCCTGCATCTTTGTCAGCAGTTTCATCTGACGGATGCACCTGCAAAGAAAGGTTGTCTTTAGCATCGATAAGCTTTGTAAGAATGGGAAATTTATCAAACTTTGCGCAGTTAGTTCCCATCATTTCCGAAGTCAGGACCTCGCGGAGTTCTTTACCTGCAAAATCACCGTTTACAACAACGCTGGGGCCGTCCTTGTGGCAGGAAAGAACCCATGCTTCTGCGGCAATTTCCTTGTCAGATTTAAAGCCGTATTTTTTAAGAAGTCTGTCTCCGCCCCAGAGATAATCTTTAAGAACGGAATCTAATTTGAATATGTACATTTTTATCACTCCTATCCAAATAATCATTTTACCATATACGATAATTTTTTGCAACAAAAAAAGCACTTCATGAGTGCTTTAAAAATAATCATATTTCTGTTTATGGATTCTGTTATATTCTTCGGCGGTCGGATAAAATTCTTCGTCACCGAAATCGTCTTCTTTATAAAACTCATCTTCTTCAGTTTCTTCAAAATCATCATAAAAATATTCTTTCATAAAATCACCTTTCTGTTTGTTTGTGCAAGATAATTATGTACACTTTAATTTTAATTAATCATGACTTTGTTGATTTTAATAAAAACATATGATAAAATGAAATAAATAAAACGGAAAGGAAAATTTTTATGAAAAAAACAGTTAAAATTTTAAGTTTTGTTTTAGCATTTATCATGATGTTTTCGGTAGTTTCTTTTGCTGCTGACACAACAGAGGAAAAGCCTTTTGAAAACAGCGAATTTTTTACATACGGTGATTATACTGTTCACTACAGAAGATTTTTCCCCGAAGGTGAAACAAAGGGCAGAATTATTATGATTCACGGCTTTGTCTGCTCAACTTATGCGTGGAATAATATGGCGGCAGAAATGACAGAAAAAGGCTATGAATGTCTGCTTATTGATATGCCCGGATTCGGCTACACAACAAGAGAAGATGAAAACACAGATTTTGTGCCGCGAGAAACTCTGGTAAAAGAGCTTGCCCAAACTATTGCTCCCATGAGCGAATGGATTGTGGCAGGTCACTCAATGGGCGGCGGCGTTTCGATGAATGTTGCAACAGAAAACCCTGAAATCAAAGCACTTCTTCTTTATTGCCCTGCACCCATTAATGCAATGCCTGAAGCAATGAAAGGCTTTATGACAGGTAAATTCATGAGCGGAATGATGAACCTGATTACGCCTTTCATTACCAAACTTACTCCTCTTGTGAGAATGGCACTTCTTATGGCAAGCATGGATTGGGAATTCACAAAGTCTTATGATTTATCAGGTATTACTGAGCCTATGGCACTTCCCGGCACAGGCGGAAACCTTTTCAGAACATCGTTTACAGCAACCGTAACTGATTTTGACAAAGTAGCACAGCTTGAATGCCCCATTCTTCTTGTAAACGCTACAAAAGACCTTGTTCTTACAGGTCAGATGAAAGAGCAGACAGCAACACTTATTGAACCTGACGAAATTTACAATGTTGAAACAGGTCACTTCTGCATTGAAAACAGAAGCGAAGAATTAGCGGATGTAACAGAAAATTTTCTTGATAAGAATTTATAATTCACGAGGACAGAAATTATGAAAAAACCGATTTACAAAACAGCCCCTTATCTTCAGAAAGTTATGACAAGATATCCCATTGACTGTGATATAAAACAGCTTGCAATTGCAGGGGATGATATTCTTTACGCAGCATCGTCAAAGGGCTTGCACAAGCTTGAAAACGGTGTGTGGAGTACCGTTCTCGAAAACGAAAATATCACAGATGTTTTTTCTGATAAAAACGGAAAAACTTATGCCGCAAGCGGAAAAATTCTTTATTCGGTCAATGAAAATGAAATAGAAATTATAAAAGAATTTGAAGAAGAAATTACTGCTCTCGGCGGTGAAACAAGGCTTTATGTTTTAACAAAAAAATATCTTTTCGGAGAATATGACGGGGAGATGAAAGTTGAAAATCACACAGAGTTTGAAAGCTTTTGTGTTGACGAAAAAAACGGCAGAGTTTCTGTTGCGAATGAACGCTCAGTTCAACGTCTTGAAGGCAAAAGAAAAACATGGAGATGCATTTTTCCTGATTTTTCACCGATGCCTGAAATGAATATTCAGACAATCTGCTTTGACAGAATCGGTTACCTCTGGGTAGGTGCAAAGGAAGGCCTTTATATTTATGATTATAAAGACGGCTGGTATAATCGCAAGCAAATCGGAATTCTTCCTGAAGAAAGTGTGAATGCAATCACTTTCCTTGAAAACGGTGATGCATTTCTGGGCACAGATGCAGGTGCAGTTCTTATTTCAAAAGGCAGTGCAAAATATCTGCCTGCAACAAGATATGCTTTTTCAACTGAGGTTACTGCAGTTGCAGAAAGAAACGGTGTGCTTTACACAGGTTCACAGGGCGGAGTTATAAAAATCGAGCAGAAAGAAATGACGCTTGAAGAAAAAGCATGGGAGCATTTCAGATTCACTGAAAAATATTTCCCCCGCAAGCAGGGTTACATAACAGGTATCGGCGGAATTGTAAACGGTGATATGACAAACGCCACACGTTCACAGATTACCGATAACGACGGTTTGTGGACACAGTCGTATCTTTCAGCACTTTGCCTTTGCTATGCAGTTACTAAAGACGAAGAAGTTTTAAAAGCTGCAAAGAGAACAAAGGATGCAATGCTTTTCTTAATGCGTGCACCTGAAATAAAAGGTTTTACTGCAAGGGCTGTAAGATTTCCTGATGAAGCAAACTGGGGAGTAGGTCTTGACGAAGATAAAATCGGGGCAGAATGGCATCGTTCATCTGACGGTACATATGAATGGTTGGGCGACACTTCTTCTGACGAAATGACAGGCCATTATATGGGATTTCTGCTTTATTATGATTTAGTTGCTGATGAAAAAGAAAAAGAAGAAATCAGCGAAGCCATCTGCAATATTACTGACCACATTTTAGAGCATGACGGATATCTTTACGATTATGATAATCTTCCCACAACATGGGCGTGCTGGAATGAATACGACCTGAATCACGACAGCAAATGGATGTGGGAAAAGGGTGTAAACTCTCTTGAGATGCTTGGTTTCCTTAAAATCACTCACCATATGTCAGGTGATGAAAAATATATGAAGAAGTATAACGAGCTGATTCTAGAACACCATTTTCTTATCAACGCAGCTTACCATAAACGTGAAGACGGTCACACCTGCCACATTGACGATTATCTTGCAATGTGCAATACTTTCCCTTATCTTATGGTGGAAGATGACCCTGCAATAAGAAATTATATTCTTATGGGACTTAAGCATCATTTTGAGTATGAAAGAATTGAAGGTAATCCCTTCTTCAATTTCATTTACGGTGCATTTACAGGCGATGTGTGCGACCTTGATTATAACGTAAAAGTTCTTCAGGATTATCCGCTGAGTTTAATAAATTATAAGATGATAAACAGCACAAGGAAAAACGTGCCCATGTCAGATGAGAGCATAAAGTGGGGCGGAAATGTGAAACCCCTTAAACCCTTTGCCTGGGATGAAAGACAGTTCTCTGCAGTAGGCACAAGACCCTATCATGTCGATGGCGGAAACGAAAGCCAGGCATCACCCGGTTACTCATATATGCTTATTTATTGGTTTGCAAGATATATGGGAATGATTGAGTAATTTATGCTATCACTGATGTGAGTTTTCAATAAATTATTATTGTGTTTCCCACAGCAAGTTTTGGCCATAACAGCAGATTTTAAATTAAAAACACTTGACTAAAATAAAAGCGGGTGATATACTTTTAAAGTAATCACCCGCACTTATTAATCGGGTTTAATTTAATAGTGAACACTTCTTCACTCTTCACTATTACTTCTTACTTAAAATATGGGGGCGTAGCTCAGCTGGGAGAGCGCTTGAATGGCATTCAAGAGGTCAAGAGTTCGATCCTCTCCGTCTCCACCATGGTACACTGAAAGCCTTGAAACATAAGCGTTTCAAGGCTTTCTTCTTTACTTTGTCATAAATAACATGACCTCTTGAATTTTTCGGTAATTTTAAGAATTCAAGAGGTTATTAAAATGGAAAAAATTGAGTTATTTTCAGGTGCGACAATCAAAGAAACTTTCAATGATTTTATATTATCGAGAAAGACAAAAGGACTTGCAGATAAAACCTTAGAAAGTTATCAGCATCAATTCAAGTCCGTATCAAAACATTTGGATATTTCAATGAGCATTTTTGCACTCCAAAAGACAGACCTGAATGAAATGATTGTGAGTATGCGGGAAAGCGGGCTTGCTTCAAATACTATCAACTGTTATACAAGAATGCTGAAATCCTTTTTCTCTTGGTGTAATGAAGAGGGAATAACTGACCTTAATATTAAACTTTATAAATGCGAAGAAACAATAAAAGAAACTTATACAGACAAGGAACTTGAAAAGCTATTAAAGAAGCCTGATATGAGAAAAAGTGATTTTGGTGAATACAGGAATTGGGTAATTATCAATTTTCTTATGAATAGCGGAAGTCGTGCGTCAACTATCAGAGCAATTCAGAATCGTGATGTGGATTTGGAAAATGGAATTGTTTTTTACAGACATACAAAGAATAAAAAGGTTCAGGCGATACCATTGTGTTCTGCTATGATTACAATTTTCAGAGAATATATGAGAATTCGCAAAGGGAAAGAAACTGATTATTTGTTTTGCAATCAATATGGAGAACAGTTATCAGAAAGTGCTCTCAGACAGTCAATAGTAAGATACAATCACAAAAGGGGTGTTCAAAAAACAAGCATTCACCTATTCAGACACACCTTTGCGAGAAAATATCTTGTTGATTGTGGGGGAGATGCTTTTACACTCCAAAAACTTTTGGGACATTCCACTTTGAAAATGACAAAGCATTACTGCAATATTTTTGATGCTGATTTAACAAAAAACTTTGATAATTTTTCCCCACTTGCTCAGATTAAATCCAAAAGTGAGCGAATAAAGTTGAACAAAGGATATTAAACTCGCTCAAATATCCTCAAAACACCTCAAATAAGAACAAATCATCATCTTTTGATAACTTTTTGCCCGCTTTGCAAATAAAGCTATAATAACCATACAATATTAAACACTATCAGATTGAAAAACAACTCTTTTTTTGAGTTGTTTTTTTATTTTGTAAAAAAGCAGAGGAATAGTTATGTGCGAGGGTAGTATTTTTGAACTGTTATAATATAGACACAGAAAACGAAACAGAAAGGAACGAACAAACCATGAAACAGTTCAGACAAACATTTACTTAGCAAAACTAAGAAAACACTATCCAACAGATTTAAAAGAAAATATTAAAAAATAATTTAAGAAAAGGAATTGATGATAATGAAAAATACACTTAAAATTAATGATGATAACACAGTTACAGTAACAAAAGCTTTTGCAAAGAACGCAAGAATTTATGGCACACCTGAATACAAGATTTGGCGTGAAATTAAATTAGAAAACCCTGATTTTGTAATGGTTACAAAATCAATTAAAAAGAATCCTGATAAGAAAACAAACAAAAACCTTACTTATGAAAACATGAGAATATTTATCAACGAACAGAAAGATGCAAAAGAGCTTATTATAGAATTTGAAAGACAAATCAGACTTTCAAAGGTTCAGACAAGTCCTTACTGTGCGGTTCTCGCTTGGTTCAAGAAAACTTTTGAGAATTATGATTCATACAAAGCATTTTTAAAAGCACTTAAAGAAAAAGATGAAACATCACACACCAATAATGAAACACGCCCTGTTGTAGCAAAAGCGAATTAAAAGAAAGGAATTGATAATTATGAAAAAAACAGTAAAAGTTTCAGTAAAAACAAAAGGATATAAAGTTGATTTTAAAACAGGAACACTTGTTATGAATTACAAATTTGCGGGCGAGGCAGAAAAATATGGTTCCCCTGAATACAGACTTGTGCAGGCAATAAAGAAAGATTTTCCTGATATTCAGATGTGCGTTCAGTCAGGCAGAGAACAGAAAACAGCACGCTATAACAAAAGAGTTACATATTCCAACATGGAAAAATATATTAGATGCTTTGAACAATCTGATATTCTTCTTAAGAGATTTGAGAAAATAAAAGAAATGTCAGTAATGCTGAAAAGTCCCTATAAATTTGTCTGTGATTGGTTTAATGCTCAATTCCCTAACTATAAAGAAATCCCTGAGTTTGAGGGCAATTTGACAGTTGCAAAGATAGTTCCTCTGCCTGATAAAGACAACTATCAGGTAAAAAAAGAAAAACAAGCAGGTTAAAATTAAGTCAAATAATTAACAGACATTATATTATTATATTGTATGTTAAGAGTATAACTTAAAAAGGAATTGAGAACATGCTTGAAAAAAGAAAATATAAAATTGAAGAATTAAGAACGATTTTGAACACACGAGACCGTCAGGGCATTCAAAGAAAGCTTACTCGATATGGCTGTGAATTTGAAGTGTCAGGAAGAGGAGAAAGAACAGAATTTGATATTTTGAATGTTCCTGACGAGTTTAAAATGTTTTGTATAACGGAATTGAATATACCCGCTCAATCTGATTTCAGAAAATTGAAAATGTTTTATTATGCGTTTTTTGAAGATGAGGATTTTATCAATTTGCCTGATGTTGAAAAAGAAAATTATATGTCTGATGAATATGAACATATATCACGAACAACTATCAGAAATTGGGTAGGATATTTGGATAAAGCAAATCTGATACACAAAGATACAACCGATTTTACTTATTTTGCTATAAACCATGATGAAAACGGCAAAAAGACAACAAAAGAAATTTCAGCAGAAACATATAAACAAGGTTGGAGAGAATATTGGAAACATAATATCCCTGATGAAAGTTCATATGCATTTAAAAAGGCTATGGAGATTTGGGGCGGGGCGGTTCGCCGAACGCCGAAAATTATAATGAATGGTATTGAATGGGCGAAAACAGAACGCCTGAAAGAAATAATAGTAAATAGTATGCTCAAAGAATAGTATTCCGTTTTTTGGAATACTGTTCTTTTTTATGTAATCGTATTTAACAAATTTTCAATATATAATGAGAGACAAACGAAAGGAGTAATATTTATGATAAATCGAGACCCGCTTCCTGATTATCACAAAGGAATGCATCTGCAAGGCTTCTCACCCTATCAGATACTTGAAGCGAGCAGAAGAACCAACAGGAAGAAGATGAAAGAAAAATCCACTCTTGAAAAAGAGATTTTCAGATTTGTTAATAGCATGATGACTATTGCAGTCAATGAAGCTATGAAAGACATTTTTGAAGATTGGAGATAAGATAACGGCAAACCAAGAGAAATAATCTCAGGGTTTGCCGTTTTTTTCGTTTATATTCCTGTTGGTTCGTCTGACGGTAAAAATATTTTTTCATCATTCACGGTCATAAATCCGTTTCTGAACAAAAAATCAGTTTGGAATAATTGCGAGCCACGCAAAAGCACTAATTACAGTAAAAAATTTTTTCTTCCTGAAACCATACCCCCGCCCTGTTCATGAAAAGGTGTTTCCGATTACTTGAACAAAAACGAAGTGATTTTCTGCGTTTTCCTGCTTCAGAACGGACAGTCTCAACTGTTCATGAAAACAGATGATTTTTTGCACACCTTATTCAGGGTCTTTTACATACTCAACCAAATCCCCCACCTGACAGTCCAAAAGTGAGCAGAGAGTATCAATAGTTTTCCATGATACCAATTCACCGTGTCTGATTTGCTGAAGATATGACTGACCAATGAGTTTTTCTTCACGGATTTTTGTTGAAGAATAACCTTTATTTTTCAGCTCAGCCATTATGTCTATTTTATATTGCAATGCCATTTTAAACACCACCTCTCCTATTGTAATTATTCTATCACACTATTGCACCAAAAACAAGTGCTAATTTTGCACAAATAAAGCACTAAAAGTTAGTGCATTATGTCAATAGACAGCACTAATATTTAGTGCTATAATATAGACAGTTGATAAACAACAAACACGAAATCAAAGGAGATAATCACTATGTCAACAATCGAAATCACAACAAAAATCGAAGCACTCAGAAGCCTTGAAACACTCATTGAAGAAGCAAAGGCAGAAGCAGAAACACTCAGAGACGAAATCAAAGCTGAAATGCTCAACAGAGATACTGAAGAAATGGAAGCGGGACAGTATATAGTTCGTTGGACTTCAGTTCTCTCAAACAGATTTGATACAACAGCATTCAAAAAACTGCACGGCGATATGTATAAAGAATTTACAAAGAAAGTCAGCAGTCGTCGTTTTACAATCTGCTAAAGAACACCAACTGCCCCACGCAACAGTGGGGCAGTAAAAAGGAGAATGTTATGTCACACTTTATTGAACAGTTTTATTACGGAAACATTGAACCACAGGAAATTGCAACAGAGCTGAAGTCAGACCTCAGGAAGAAGCTGAACGCACTATCACAAACGGAAGAACAGCTTACCACAAAACTAACTGATGCAGAAAAGGAACTGTTTGAAACATATATAAACCAATCAGGAGAATTTCTTTGTGTAGGTAATGCAAACAGTTTTATTGCGGGGTTCAGACTCGGTGCTAAATTCACATACGATACATTTGTTAATTAAAAGGAAGTGGAACTATGAACTACGGATATGCGAGATGCTCAACTAACGAGAGCAAACAGGACATAGACCGTCAAATCAGAGAACTAAAGAAAGCGGGTGCAACAGAAATCTTCCTCGAATACGAACACGGTGACAGTGCCATAAAACAGGAACTTTCTTCACTTTTGGAGAATGCTCAGGCGGGAGACACTGTTTATACCCTTGAAGTGTCGAGACTTGCACGAAGCACAAAGCAACTCTGCGAAATTATTGAAACGGTCAGAGAAAAGAAGCTCAGACTTGTTATTGTGGGCAGTATTACGGTTGATTGTTCTAACGGTCAGATTGACCCCATGACAAACGCATTCATTCAGATGTCAGGTGTTTTTGCAGAACTTGAACTTCGCATTATCAGAGAGCGGGTGCGGTCAGGAATGGCGAATGCAAAAGCTAAGGGTGCAAAAATAGGTCGCCCGCAGACGACAGCAGAACAAATCCCGCAAATATTCTTCAGACACTATCCCGCTTTTAAATCAGGCAATCTAAACCTGTCAGAGTTTGCAAGGGTGTGCGGTCTGAGTAGAAATACGGTTTACAAATATATCTCTCTTTTGAAGACATAAAAGAACAGGGAACGGTTTATTGCCGTTCCCTGTGATACTATAATCCTAACAATTGTTTTTTCTTAGCATCAAATTCTTCTTGTGTTATTGCACCACTGTCAAGTAAATCTTTGTATTTGGCTAATGTATCTGCAGAGTTATCATAAGCTGAGATTATATTTGTATTTTGATTTGATTCTGCAATCATTGACATAATCGTATTTTTTATTTCTTCTCTGTTTTTCACAAGATTGATGTTATATTTTATTCCGCTACCGATTATCTTTAAGCCTTTAATACCTGAAAAACTTATACTTTTAATATCTCTTACCATAAATTGCTTTTTAGTCTTGGAACCTTTTTTACAAACAATACTATCTTCGACAATTTCTATTGATTTTTTCTTTCCGTCAAGATAAACCATATAAACAATAAAGAGAAGTAAAATCAAGCCGAGTGAAATTGAAAAAAGAATTATTATATGGAGACCAGCATAATCAAAAGCATAACTGAAAAAGTCAGTGTGTTCCAGATAGTACGAGCCAAGCCATGTGCTGTAACCCATTTCAGTCAATAGTTCTCCGAGTGCAATATCAGCTTTCCTTGCACTGTTAGTTACATCTGAATAATCAAGTCCCCAATATTTTGATTCATACTCATAATCATCAGTAAGTCTGTTATATAAGTATCTTGCTTTTGTTTCATAGTCATCATCATCATCAAAATAAAAATTACCTGTTGCAACAAGCAAATCAACTGCAGTCTCTTGTCCCTTTTTATAATTTAAATAATCAACACAGGAAAATACGGATACGGATGCTAAAATAACAGCCATTACTATCCATAAAATTCTGAATGTTTTTTTGTAATCAAGTTTGATACTTTTTATAACTTTTTCGTCCATTTGTATAAGATCCTTTCATATTATTTTCGGTGTGTTAGTTTGCACAAATATTAAGAACCTCCTTAAAATAAAAAAGTGTGTGCAACCGAAGTCACACACACCGAAAAATGCAGAACTTCGATTTGCTACCACACAAAATTCATCGTCATTTACACAGAAATGCGAAAATAGAAGTCTGCACTTTTGCCAAAAGACAAAAATGCCACTCCTGCGTAAATAACTATATTGAATTTTGTGTGGTGCATTTATTATAACAATATAATACCGTGTTTTCAAGTGTTTTCGTAAAAAGCAAGCTCACAACTTCACTCTTTTAAATTTATGTGTTATAATATCACCAACAGACACAGGGAGATGATGTTATGGCAATTAAAAACAATGACAAAGGCGGCAGGCGTGAAAATCATAAATACAAGGCTCTTCTTGTGGCTCAGGTTCTTCTCAAACGAACCGACGATAAACACGCCATAAAAACATCCGAGATTGTTGAATATCTCAAAGAATACGGTATTAAATCTGAGGCTCACTCTATTCAGAGAGATATGAAAATGTTAAATCAGATTTTTGAATTAGATACTGACCCTGAACTTGAAATCGAAGAAAGAGAACGCCTGAATTATTACATAGAATATGATAAGAGGCAACACGGATATAAGGTTGCAAACCGTCCGTATGACTTTGACGAATTGAAACTTTTAGCCGAATGCATCCACTCAGCAAAATTCATATCAGAAAAGCAGTCAAAGGATTTACTTGAAACCGTTTACAGTCTTTGCAGTGAACCTCAGGCAGAAGAAATCAAAAAGAAAGTTTATCTTGTAGGCAGAGGAAAAGGGAAAACGCAGAACGAAAAAACGCTGAAGTCTATAAAGGTAATAAATGATGCAATCAAGAGTGATTGTCAGATAGAGTTTCAATATCAACAATATGTTATTGAAAACGGACTTACTCAGGTGTTAAAACGGAAAGGTGCAAAATACAGATATAGTCCGTATGCACTACTAATCAATGACGGTAATTATTATATGATTGCATCTGACCAACGAGGAAAAAATCTTTATCATTTTCGTATTGACCGAATGAAGTCAGTTAAGATATTTAACGAAAAACGCATCGGCAAAGAATTATATAAAAACTTTGATATTGAGAATTACACACGCAGAGTTTTTTCAATGTATGGCGGTGAAAAAACAACTATTAAATTACAATTTGATAATAAGTTGCTCGATACAGTAATCGAAAGATTTGGAACTGATTCTGATGTGTTTTATGCCCCTGTTGATAAGAAAACTTTTGCAGTAAGAACAAAGGTTGAAGTCAGCAGTCAATTCTACTCTTGGTTATGCGGTTTTGGCGTTAAAGTAAAAATAATAAGTCCGCAAGAAGTTATTGACGGATATACAGAACATCTCAAAGCAATAACAGAAAGTTATAAAGTTGATGAAAGTTGATACTTTGGAATGCTTTGTTCTTTTTAGATGCAATCTGATTTAAAAGGAAATTATTTGTTCGTGATTGGTGTCTTTTGATGAGATCAGTCCCGCTTTTTGGACTGTGAAAATTGACATGTTTATTTTCTTGGTGTTATAATAAGGATAATCGAAATTCAAGAGAACATGCGTATATAAATTCACTGTAATTTAAAAAGCGTGAAATAGCGAACCCCCTGATGTTTGGGGGCTTTCAGGCGAAGTGCGTCAGCACTGAGCCAGCGTGGGAGAAGCGGGGCGAATGGCATTCAAGAGGTCAAGAGTTCGATCCTCTCCGTCTCCACCAGAAAAAACCACTTCTTCGGAAGTGGTTTTTTCAATGAAATAAATCCCTTACGGGATTTGTGAAATATGCTGTCGCATATGAAATAGCTTACGCTATGAAATATGCTGCGGCGTATGAGGGGGTTATTTTATTTCACTTGATGCGAAAGCATCAGATTTCATAATCCGTAAGGATTATTTCATATTTTTCGCAAGAAAAATATTTCGTTAAAAATCTCAATTTTTTTACTTCATCACCCTTTACAAAAAGACAGTAGAAATCGGTTATATTACGGATTCTACGATTCATAGGTTGATAAAATTGCTTTGCTGTGATACTATTTTGTTGTGAAAGGTGGTGTTGCTATGACATCAAAAGAATGCGGAGAATTTATTTCTCTTCTCAGAAAAGAAAACAATCTTACTCAAAAACAGCTTGCTGAAAAAATCAATGTTACCGACAAAGCTGTTTCACGATGGGAAACGGGCAAGGGCTATCCTGATGTAACGTCGTTGATAGCATTGAGTGAATTTTTTGATATCAGCGTAAATGAACTACTGGCAGGCAAAAGGATTTCTGATGAAAGTGTAAAAGAAGTGGCTGATAAGAATATTATTTCCGTTATAAAAGAATCAAGGAAAACCAAGTTAAAAAGTCTTATAACAGCTGTTGTTACATATATCTCAATGTGCCTTTTATGCTTTGCATCAGGTTTTTTGTTAATGTCACCGGGATCTGAACCTATAATGGCGGTAGTTTCTGCGATAGTTGTATGTACCGTTTTATGTGTTGCAGGAATATCGTTTGCACGCACTCAGCCGAAAAGAGTTTCGAGTACATTCTGTTTAACGATTCTGTCAGCGTGGGTGATTGTCCCTTTATTTTATTTTGTGTCATCGTTGTTGAGGGAAGTACTTGCTCCGTCAATATTTTTTGATATATTAGACATCATAATTATAGTTTTCGGTATGCCCGGATTTATGTTTTTATTTATAATGAGTGAAAATCTGAATTCAAATCCTGCTTTTATTTATTTTGTTGTTGCGATGTTATGTGTAGTTGTGCCGATTCTAGTAACTTATCTTTCTTCAAAATCAAAGAAAAGTTTATAGGTCATTTGCAAGAAGTAGTATAATAATTAAAGGGTGGTATTGCTATGAATATGGCAGAAAGAACTGAACAAATGAAAAAGTTTATTCTAATGAATAACATTGTTATTATAATTCAGATTGTTTTGGTTGTATTAAGTGTTATTTTTAATTTTTTGATTGACGATGCAGCTGTCTTTATAACTGTGTTTATACACATAGCAATATTTGTTTTATACAATGGAATTGTTGAAAGCATTGTTGAGTATGGTTATTTAAGAAAGAAGTTTGCAAAAATTTGTGATGAAACTCACTATTTACGATATTTTAAATTGAAAAAGAGAATGTACAGAGCATCAAAAAATAAAAAAGATATTGTATCAGCAAAACTGATTCTGCAGTCAGCTATCAAAAGCCTTATCGCGATGTTGAGTATAATATCCATTTTATTTATGATACCATTTGAATAAAATTAAGAAAAAACCGGGTAGAGAAGGAAACCTCTGCCCGGTTTCTTTTATGCCGACATATCAATCTCAGTCATAAACTGCTCAGGGAATATTATTTATTCTGAACATACTCCAGGGGAGTTTTGCCTGTTTCTCTTTTGAAAACACGGGCGAAATTGCACGGGTCAAGACCTGTTGCGGCAGCTGCCTCCGATACATTGCACTGACCTTTTTCAAGCAGGTCGCAGGCTTTACGTATACGCAATGAGGTAAGATATTTATGGGGAGATACTGTTGTCTTTTCTCTGAAGAGTGTCGAAAAGTAGCTTCTTTCAAGTCCGACTTCACGGGCTATTTCATCAATGCTGAGATGCTCGTGAAATTTTGTTTCCATTAACCCCAGCGCCCGTTCAATTCTGTTATCATATACAGACGGCTTTTTGTTTTTCATCAATATGCCGAGAAATTCATAAATATATGCCGTTTCTCTGAAAGCTTTTCCGCCGTCGTCATTGCCCCAATCTGAAACCATTTTTCTGACGCAACGGCAAAGGTCACGGAAAGATTCTTTTGGTGCAAAAGGATTTTCGGAGGAAATTCCCGCTTCTCTGAATATCAGACCAAGATTCAATCCGTCTATGGCACACCAATAGCCCTTTCTCGGCTCTGCGGTGTCTGCGGTGTGAACAATCACATCTCCGGGGAGAAGTATGTAGCAATCTCCGGGAGATATGGGGAATTCTTTGCCGTTAATAATAACAGAGCCGTATCCTTCAACACAACATTCAATAATATATACCTTGCGTTCAATAGGTCCGTAACACTGGCCGGGAAGCAAATCATATTCCTTTTCGCAGTGAAGCACAACCGGTGCCTGCGGGCTTAAAGAATTGTATCTGTCGCTCATAAATTCATCCTCCAACAAAATGAAGATAATTCCAAACAAAATTATCTTGCAAAAGCAATGAAAAACCTATAGAATTATAGCATAATATATTTTCTGCATCAAGGGCAGGAAAACAAATTGAATATTTAATCTCAGAAAAAGGAGAAATTGATATGTCAGAAAAATTAAGGGTTGCCAATATTGGTATGAAATTCGGCATGTGCCATGTTGAAGGTACACTCAATTGCAAGGATGCCGAAATTGCTTTAATCTGTGACAGTAATGAAGAGAATCTTCGTTTTGCAGGCGAAAGATACAATATTCCTGAAGAAAAACGGACAACAGACTATATGGATATCGTAAATAACAAAGATATTGATGTTGTTACTGTTGCAATTCCTGACCAGCAGCACAAGCAGGTTTCCTGCGATTTGCTCCGTTCAGGAAAACATGTGCTTTGCGAAAAGCCTCTTGCCCTGACAAGAGAGGATATCGAAGAAATTGTAAAGGTTGCAGATGAATGCGGCAAAAAATTTATGGTGGGTCAGATTTGCAGATTTACACCTGCTTTTGAAAAAGCAAAGGAAATAATCGAATCGGGAACTATCGGCGAATTGTATTTTGTTGAGTCAGAATATGCACACGATTATATGCTGATACAGGAGCCCTGGAGATGCGACCCGAAGCGTCACGGCGTAATAGGCGGCGGATGCCACGCAGTTGATTTGTTGAGATGGCTTGCAGGTGACCCGAAAGAGGTTTTTGCTTACGGTACTCACAAGCTTTTGCCTCACGTTACTTATGACGATGCAACAATTGCAATTATGAAATTTGATGATAACCTTGCAGGTAAGGTGTTCGTTTCAACAGGCTGTAAACGTGACTACACAATGCGTACTGTAATTTACGGCACAAAAGGCACTCTTATCTGCGATAACACTTCACCCACAATGACACTTTTTACTGTTGATGAAAAGCAGGTTACAAAAGAACCTGAAACAATTCAGATTGAGGTTAATAACCACAATGCGGTTAAAGAGTTTGAGGTTTTTGCAGATGCAATTCTCAACGACAAGCCCGTTATGACGGATGCACGTGAAGGTGCAAAAACAGTTGCAGTTTGTCTTGCAATTGTGGAATCGGCAAAAACAGGTAAAATAGTACAACCTGATTACGAGTTTTAATAAATATCCCCCTGCTTCAGAAAATACTGCAGCAGGGGGAATGTTTATTATGTTCTTAAATCATATCATTGAAAACAATGTTCTGAAAATTGAGAAAATAACTGTGAAAATATTTGATTTTGAATCTGAAGTGTTATCTTCAACCTCGAATGAATCAATTATTTCGTCTGTATCGGTTCTGTAGGTTGAAACTTCAATTGTTTCTCCGCCGAAAGTAAGGGCGGTATAAGTGGGCACACGTGTGTCAAAGGCTGACACAATAAACGATGCTGTCTGCTCAGGTAACGGGTCATAGTTGCTGCCTGATGCGGAAGATGTCTGCAGGTAAACTGTGCCTTCATCAGCTTCTTTGCCGCCGTACATAACCTTTGTTCTTGAATACAGATGGTCATGACCGCTTAAAACAAGGTCAATATCATAGCAGTCATAAAGAGATGAGAAAAGAAGCCTGATATCTGAAAAATCATCGTCTGAAAGAGATGCGGAGTAGGGGTTGCGGTGCATTGTAACAACTCTCCATTTTTTATCAGGATGAGCCTTGACTGCAGAACGGATAACTCTTTGTGAATCAGTAAGTGAAGTGTTTTCCGTGTTTATTGTGATGAAAAGCACATCGCCGTAAGTGTAATAATAACCTGTGCCTGCTTCTGAAGAAAAAAGCTCTTTTACTTCATTGGGGTTATTGAAAATATCTCCGTAAAGAGTTGAATCATCGTCGTGATTGCCGATTGTGTTTGCAACGGGAAGTGAACGCAGCTCTTCAGGGGAAAGATAAGCTTTCATCTGTGTTAAGCTGTCAGGTGACTGGAACTGGTCACCGCCTGAAATCACAAAAGCTGCAGACGGAAATTCTGTTGTCATTTTGTCAACGGTATAATTCCAGCCGCATGTATCACGCACAAGCACTTCTTCCAGAGTTTCATCGCCGGAACGTCCTATCTGTGCGTCGGAAATATAAAGGACGGTAAAATTTTCATCAGGCTGAACCGTAAGTTTTTCAGGCTCTGAAAAAACGCCGTTTTCAGTATAGGAATAATAATAGGTTTTTCCTTCTTCAAGTGATGTTGCAGTTACATTATTTGAAATAAGTCCGTTTATTGCCTTTTCCTGATGAACCTCAAGCTCCTTTGCAGAAGACATATCGCGGTTGTCGGAAATGCGGAAGCTCTCGCTTTCTGTAGCGGAAAGCCACGCGAAATTTATTTCGCCTGCTTCTCTTCCGGGAGTAAGGGAAATTACCGTGTAATCTGCCTGAATTGTATTCCATCGGGGCAGAAAAGCCTTAAGGTCCTCTTCTGTGTGAGCATAGCCTGACTCTGCACAAACGCTTATTGAGAAAGCCATAATCAATGCAAGAATCAGCGACAGAATTTTAACTGATTTTTTCATAAAAACACCTCGTCTGTCTCTTTATGTAAATAATTTAACATCAAAAGCCGAAAATTGTCAATATGATGAATAATTTATTAAAAAATTTGTAAAAAAGTTTGACAATATGTCTATCATGTTATATAATCGGAATATGCAAACGCTTTTTTTATTTATTTTTCACGAAAGGACAGGTTTAAATGAAAAACTCAGCAACAAAAAAAGTTCTGACAATCATCATTGCGTCCGTGCTTCTTCTCGGAACAATGACTGTTGTTGCTTTTGCTACTGACGGTACTGAAGCAACAAGCAATTTCTATTCAACATTCTGGGCATTGGTTCCCCCCGTAATCGCAATTGCACTTGCACTTATTACAAAAGAAGTTTATTCTTCTCTCTTTATAGGTGTTGTGGCAGGTGCTTTGCTTGCAGCAAACTTCAAACCCCTTGCAGTTATTGACAACGTAGTGCAGGGCGGTCTTATCGATGCAGTTTCAGGCACAGCAGGTATTTTCCTGTTCCTTGTAATTCTCGGTATTATCGTAGCTCTTGTCAACAAAGCCGGTGGCTCTGCTGCTTTCGGCAGATGGGCACAGAAAAATATCAAATCAAGAACAGGTGCTATGCTTGCAACATTTGTTCTTGGCGTGCTTATCTTTATTGATGACTATTTCAACTGCCTTACAGTGGGTTCTGTTATGCGTCCCATTACTGATGCTCACAAAGTGTCACGTTCAAAGCTCGCTTATCTCATTGACGCTACAGCAGCTCCCGTTTGTATGATTGCTCCCATTTCTTCATGGGCAGCCGCAGTTTCAGAATATGCACCCGAAGGACAGGGCCTTTCACTCTTTATCAAGGCTATTCCCTACAACTTCTATTCACTTCTTACTTTCGTATTTATTATAGGTCTTGTTGTTATGAAAGTTGATTTCGGTCCTATGAAACTTCACGAATACAACGCTCAGGTAAACGATGACCTCTTCACATCAGGCAAAGAAGAACAGAGAGAAGATGCTGTTCCTAACCCCAAAGGTAAAGTAATTGACCTTATTCTTCCCATCGTTGTACTTATCGGCATCTGCGTATTTGCACTTGTTTACAACGGCGGAATTCTTGATGGTCTGAGCTTTATTGATGCATTCGGTAACACAGATGCAACAGTAGGTCTTCCTTGGGGCGGTATTATCGCACTTATTCTTATTGTTGCTTACCTTGTTATCAGACGTGTTGTTACTTTTAAAGAAGCTATGGAATGTGTTCCGAAGGGCTTTATTGCAATGGTACCGGCTATCACAATTCTTACTCTTGCAACAGCACTTAAAAACATGACAGGTCTCCTCGGCGCTGATGTTTATGTTGAATCTGTAATGAAAAATTCAGCAGAAAGCCTTGATAAATTCCTTCCTGCTATCATCTTCCTTGTTGCTTGTGCTCTTGCTTTTGCAACAGGTACTTCATGGGGTACTTTCGGTATCCTTATTCCCATCGTTGTTGCTATGTTCCCCGATGAACCTCAGCTTCTTATCGTTGGTATGTCTGCTTGCCTTGCAGGTGCTGTTTGCGGCGACCACTGCTCACCCATTTCTGACACAACAATCATGTCTTCAGCAGGTGCACAGTGCAACCATCTCAATCACGTTTCAACCCAGATTCCGTATGCTGTTTCAGTTGCAGCAATCTCATTTGTAATGTACATCATCGCAGGTTTTGTTCAGAATGCATGGATTCTTCTTCCTGTCGGTGCAGTTCTTGTAATCGGATTCCTCTTCGTAATGAAACAGATTACAAAGAAAAGCACAGCTAAATAAAACAAATAAATCCGAAGGCTGACGGTCAGAAATGACTGTCAGCCTTTTTATGATTTACGAAATCAGATTATTCTTACCTTGTATTTTCTCAACCAATAATCAAACTGAACAAAATATGCAATCGTCTGAGGTGTTGTCATTAACTGTCCGTACCACGGTTGCGATAAATCTTCCGTGAGCAGTTTTTCCAGCTCGCGTTTTTTAATTATCTGCAAAAGAGGTGAAGAGGGGTCGTTTATAATTTCATCCAGCATTTCCGAAACTTTTTTCAGATATGACGGGTTGTGGGTTTTCGGGTAGGGGCTCTTTTTTCTCCATAACACTTCGTCAGGCAGATATCCTTCCATAGCTTTTCTTAAAAGACCTTTTTCATAGTGATTGTAGTCCTTGTATTCCCAGGGAACATTGTAGAGATATTCGGCAATTCTGTAATCGCAGAAAGGTACACGGACTTCAAGACCGCAGTACATGCTCATTCTGTCTTTTCTGTCAAGTAATGTCTGCATAAACCAGTCAAGGTTAAGCTTCATCATTTCTTTCATCCGTCTGTCAAGGGCGGATTTTGTTTTTGATGTATCAGCAGAATCAACTGTTTTTCTGTAACGGTTGTAAACAAAGTCGTGAGGGTTGATTTTTTCGCTGAATTCATTTTTCAGGAATTTATATCTGTATGCAGTTGACTGTGCCCATGGGAAACCGTCAATTTCTCTTATAGTTTTATCTCTGTACCAGGGATAACCGCCGAAAATTTCATCTGCACATTCTCCGCTTAAAGCAACAGTACCCTGTTTTTTGATTTCCCTGCACAACAATAAAAGAGAAGAATCAACATCAACCATCCCCGGCAGGTCTCTTGCATCAACTGCATCATAAAGTGCGCAAGCCAATTCTTCTGTGTCAAGCTTTACAATGTGATTTTCGGCGTTAAGGTAATCGCTCATTATTTTAATGAAAGATGAATCGCTGTTGGGCTGAAATTTGCTTTCTTTAAAATATATATCATTATCCTTATAATCGAGTGAGAATGTGTGAAGCTTTTCGCCTCTTGCGGTAAAATATCTGTCAGCAACAGAGGAAATCAGGCTTGAGTCAAGTCCGCCTGAAAGGAATGTGCAGACGGGAACATCGCTTACGAGCTGTCTTTCAATGGAATCTGTAACAAGAAAACGCACTTTTTCAATTGTAGTGTTTAAATTATCAGTGTGTTCTTTGTCTTCGAGAGTCCAGTATTTCCATGTTTTCAGTCCGTTTTCATCATAATATCCGCAAGTGGCAGGAGGCAGCTCTTCAATATTTCTGAAAACTCCGCATCCCTGAGTCCTGCCCGGACCTAAAAGAATAATTTCGGAAATTGAGTTTATGTCCGCTTCTGCTTCAACGCATCCGCTTGCCAGAATCGATTTGATTTCCGATGCAAAAATGAATTCCCCGTTTCTATCATAATAGAAAAAAGGTTTCACGCCGATTCTATCTCTTGCGATAAACAGTTTTTCTGTTTTTTTCTCCCATATTGCAAACGCGAAAATGCCGTTGAATTTTTCCACACATCTTTCTTTCCATTTAATATATGATTTCAGCAGAACCTCCGTATCTGAACGGCTGCGGAATGTTACCCCGTAAGACGCAAGCTCACGGCGTATTTCCTCGGTGTTATATAGTTCACCGTTGTATACTATTATATAGTCCTGATTTTCGTCTGATTCCGTCATGGGCTGTTTACCGTTTTCAATGTCAATAACGGCAAGACGTGTATGTATGAGCGATGCGTGAGGAGTAGTAAAAATTCCTCTGTCATCGGGTCCTCTTCTTGTGAGCGTTCTCTGCATTCTTACAAAAGTCGCGGTTTCTTCCCTTAAATCTTCATGAAAATTGATTTTTCCTGCAATTGAGCACATAATTATCACCTCATGTTATTTTATGCAGAAGATATAAAATAGTTAAAATGTGGTATATTATTGACAAAACAGCATATAATTGTAACGTGTTGTAACACTTTTGTAATTTTTGCACTTTCACCAAATCGTAGTGATTAAAATACGCAAAAAACCGCAAAATATTGTGTGGATTTTTCCGCGGTTCTTTTAATTTTCTGAAACAGCAAAATAATTTGTGCAAAATGAATAAAAATTTAAAAACTTTTTATTTGACAAGTCAAAACCTTCTCACTATAATGTGAACCGTGATGCAGGGTAAATTCATTTATAGCATCATAAACAAAGCGGAAACTGTGATTTCCGCGGTATAAAGGAGTTAATTATGATTAAGGTAAACCACGAAAACAAGGTGTGGAAAGTTGCCAGAGTTGCAATTGCCATTCTTCTTGTTGTAATGTGTGCAATGACTATTGTTGCGGCAGCATCGGGTGCAACTTATAATGTAACTATTATTGACAACTCAAGAAGTGTAACAATTTCCACAAGAGCTGAATCTCTTATGGCAGTTCTCAAAGAAGCTGATATCAGCACAGACGATAATGATATCATTGTGGCAGATGATTTTGTTCCCGGTCAGCCGAGCACAATCAGAATCAACAGAGGCTACAATGTTACGGTAACTTACCACGGCGAAACATTTAAAACAGTCGGCTATAAAAATGTTGAGAATGTTCTCAGACAGGAAAAACTCGAAATAACAGATAAAGACATTATCAACTTCTCTCTTGATAACAAACTTTCAGACGGAATGAAAATAGTTATTGAAAATCCGCTGAAGGTTGAAATCAGTGTTGACGGTGAAGTTATCGTGAAAGATGCGTTTTCTGCAAACGTTGCAACAATTCTTTCAAGATGCGGTATTGACCTCGGTGAAGACGATATCGTTGAACCGGGCAGAAAAACAGTTATCAAAGAAGATGCAACTATCGTTGTAAAACGTGTAACTTTTGAGGAAAGAACAGAAACAGAAAAGATTAAATACGGCACAACTTACGAAGATAATTCTAAAATGTACAAAGGCTCAACTAACGTCAAATCAAAGGGTGTAGACGGTGAAAAAGAAGTTGTTTACCGCGATATGTACGTTGACGGAGTTAAAACTGAAAGTGAAGTTGTTTCAGAAACAGTTATAAAAGAAGCTGTCAATAAGGTTGTTGTAAGAGGTACAAAGAATGCAGGCTCAGGTCATACTTCTGCAAATGTTACTCTTGTCAACGCACAGACAATCAAGACAGTTTCAAACTTTACTCTTCCATCAAAGTATTCAATTGACGAAAATCTTGTTCCCACAAGCTATACTAAAAAATTCGTCGGTCAGAGCACCGCTTATTACGGCGACTCCGGAACAGCTACAGGCAGAACTCCTCAGCCGGGTGTTATTGCTGTTAACCCCAGCATGATTCCTTACGGCACAGAGCTGTGGATTGTTTCTAACGACGGTAAATATGTTTACGGCTATGCTATCGCAGGCGATACAGGCGGATTTGCTTATAACGGCAGCGGAGTTATTTCAGACCTGTACTTCCCCTCTGAAGCTGCTTGCGTGCAGTTCGGCAGACGTGATGTTACAATCTACGTTCTCGGCTAAAATTTCAGATTAAATATCAATCGCCCGGATGTACTTCATGCATCCGGGCAATTTGTTTTGACTGTTTGTAACAAAGACAACCCCCTGTTCTACAGGGGGAATAAAAAAGCTTATAGCGAGGGGAGAAGTAGACAAGAAAAAAACTCCTTGGTATATTAGAAGTGGTTTGCCGACCACACAACTAAAATAACAAGG
>JAGBHV010000058.1 GCA_017935325.1 Clostridia bacterium | reverse complement strand
CGAAATTGATGATATACAAATCCTTCGGATTTGATAATATTTTTAATAGTTTGATTTTCGTTACATAGAGCCAAAAAATTCCGTTCACGAGAGTGGGCGGAATTTTTTTACTTATTCACTATTAACTATTCACTCTTCACTGAAATAGTTTTCGTGAACGGAATTTTAGGTAAGAAGTAAGAGTGAATAGTGAAGAAGTTTTTATTTTGCAGATGAAGACAACCTTTCTTATTTAAAGAAACACAGAGCATTGCGACCGCTCCAAGGGAAGCAAGGTGCCTAATTACGAGCGATGCGAGTAACAAGGTTCTGGGGTACCCACAGAAATCTTTGATTTCGTTGTGGGTCAGGTTCTTATGTTTCTGTCCGGTGGTGTCACAGAAAGTATTACAGTTTTATAAAAGATGGTTTGATTTATTATTGTATGTTATAATTAAATAATACTTAAATTTTCAAGACCAACGCACAAAAAAACGTACTTAATAGATGAAAGCGCTTTCATAACAATGGTTGGGAGGTGAACAACATGGATGACTCAAAAATTATAGAGCTCTATTTTGAGAGAGACGACAGAGCAATCAAAGAAACACAAATCAAATATGGTAAACTGTGTCATAGAATCGCGTACAACATCTTGAAGAATTATGAAGATTCAGAGGAATGCGTTAATGATACATATGTAGGAGTCTGGAACGCTATTCCACCCACGAGACCAAATAACTTTATGTCTTTTGTCTGCAAAATCACAAGAAATCTTTCTCTGAAACGGTTGGAGTTTTTGAAAAGAGAAAAGAGGTCTGCAGATGTACTTGTCTCATTACACGAACTTGAAGGTATATTACCTGATGAAAAGCATGCACCTGATATAAGTGACGAAGACATAGGAAAACTGATAAGTAAATTTCTTTACACGCAAAAAGAGGATGTCAGAAATGTATTTATTCGCAGATACTATTTTTTCGATTCCATAAAAGAAATTGCAGTTGAATTTTCTTTTTCTGAAAGCAAAGTGAAAAATATGTTGTTCTATACCCGAAACAAACTAAAAGATTATCTTATTAAGGAGGGCGTTGAAATATGAAAACACCAAGAATTGTAAAAGCTATCGGTCATATTGATGATGACCTTATTAACAGTGCAACAAAAAGTAAAAAAGTATCCAAAAAGAATATTTGGATAAAGTGGACATCCCTTGCAGCTTCTTTTGCACTAATTATATTTGTTTCCGCAGTTGTTGTTCCGACACTGTTCGGTGACGGAAATGTATCTCTTCCTATTGGTGTCGGAGAGACAACTGTTAATGGTGAAATTACAAATTCAATCATTGATAATAATAGCCCTGTCACTTCTCCGACAGAGAACAAAGATGCTCCGCACATTGACAAAGGAAAACCAACAGATGTTGTGAATGATAATACAACTTTACCTGCAAAGAATGACATTACTTCCGTTTCAAATAATGAAAAACCATCACACGCTACCGGTGACAAAGATGAACCAAATGATATGTTAGGACATGTTGTTATTGATGGTGCGGTTTATTTGCAAAGGAACGATGATGCGGAGAGATATACTCGCGATATTTGTCTGGGTAGTGCTTCTGACTATGAGGGAACATATCAGACATATTTTAAGGATGTTGCTGGAAATCTTTATACCACAAAAGAAGATTCAGATATCCTGATTGTTGAACTTGTGAATGGCGGTTCTGTTGTTTTAGGAAAACTAAAAGGTCAAAATGAATTCTGATGCAGACCTAACCTCTGTTAAAGAGTATCTTATAAGACCGCTTGAGCCGAACAATACCGGCGATGAAGTTGCCGGTTAAATTGTTAAAAAAGAACTTGCTGAAGAATATGTTGTTGAACATACAAATCAGACAGGCAACGAATCCGAACTTTTCATTCTTTGGTGAAACGTTCGGGTTTGTTTTTATTTTTATGATGTGATATAATTGATTTACAAATAAAAACCTGAATATATTATCTGAAAATATTATATTGATATTATCACTTAAAGGGGTGGAAAGTTTATGGTATTTGACATCAATAAATTTACTACAAAAATAATCTGTGAAAACGAGGTTTCTGATGCGGTTGTTGAAATTGTTTCGAGAGAAAATGAGCTGGATGTTTTTCTCTGTGCCAAGGAGGACAGACCTGAATTCGTTGAGCTTCATTGGAATACTGCAGAAGATGGCGATGTGTTTGTTCTGGGCGATGCGTGGGAGAGAAGCTACGGTGACCTTGAATTCAGAAAAATTTCTGAAAATGATAGGTTTATGCCATGGTACTTTATTGCAACGGACAAAAGGGAATGTTTTTGCTTTGGTGTGAAAACTCAGGCGAATTCATACGTATGTTTTAGATATGATGAAAACGGAATTACCGCCCTGCTTGACGTGAGAAACGGCGGAAACGGAGTGCATCTTGACGGCAGAAAGCTTTGCATTGCCACTTTCGTTTATTCACATTACAATAACGGAAATGTTTACGAAAACCTCTGTGATTACTGCAGAAAGCTGTGCGACAATCCCATTTTGCCGAAAGAAAGAGTATATGGGGGCAATAACTGGTATTATGCTTATGGTGACAGTAGTTTCGAACAGATAATTTCTGATGCGAAACTTCAGGTTGAACTTTCTTGCGCGAATGAAAATAAACCCTTTGAAGTTGTTGATGACTGTTGGCAGATTCATTCTTGTGCAGGTCCGTGGCTTCCTAATGAGAAATTCGGCGATATGAAAAAACTTGCTGATGAAATTAAGAAAATCGGTGCAAGGCCGGGAATCTGGGTGAGACTTCTTCGTAATAAAGATGCTTCTATTACTGACGAAATGAAAGTTCAGAAGCCCGGTAACGAGAAATATCTTGACCCCACACGTGAAGATGTGCAGGATTTTATCAAGGCTGACCTTAAGAGGATAAAAGGTTGGGGTTATGAACTTATCAAACATGATTTTTCTACTTTTGACCTTTTTGGCAGTTGGGGAAAAGACCTTACGTCAGGAATAACTGACATGGGGAATTGGCATTTTTACGACAAAACAAAAACTAATGCAGAAATCACGGTTGATTTTTATAAGCTTATAAAAGATACTGTGGGCGATATGATAATTATCGGCTGCAATACAGTTTCACATCTTTCTGCAGGGCTTGTTCATCTTTCAAGGACAGGTGACGACACAAGCGGAAAAGAATGGGAAAGAACAAAGAAAATGGGTGTGAATACCCTTGCTTTCCGACTTGCACAGAATGAAGCTTTTTATATGTGCGATGCCGATTGTGTAGGTATTCTGGATGATTACATACCCTGGGAGAAAAACAGACAATGGCTGCATCTTCTGTCTTATTCAAATACACCTCTTTTCATTTCATGTACAGATAAAATAAATGATGAAATCAAAGATGATATAAAAGAAGCTTACAAAACTTATAATATTAAACACACAATAAAACCCATAGATATCTTTGAAACAAAAACTCCGTCACAATGGGAAATTGATGGTGAAAAAGTTTTGTATGAGTGGTAGAATGTTTAAAAAAACATAAAACGAGGTGACAAAAGATGATAAAAATAGATGCAGGCGATTTCTTCTTGGTTGAGCCAAGTGAGGAATATGCAGAACAAATTGCTGAATATAAACAGGCTTTTCTGGATGCAGACTCATCAATGGATGGTTGCGGTCCTCTTCGCAGATGCGAGGATTCACTTACATATATTGCAGAGTGCAAAAAATTCACATCACCCGAAACGTTACCTGACGGTTGGGTTATATCAACGCAGTTTTTCTATATCCGCAAGGCTGATAATCGACTTGTGGGTATGATACAGGTGCGCCATTATTTCAATGATTGGCTTTCAAAGTTTGGTGGTCATATCGGGTACTCAATAAAACCTGACGAAAGAAGAAAAGGCTATGCGACTTCAATGCTGAAAGCTGTTCTTCCTTATTGCAAAGAAATCGGTCTTGACAAAATACTTATATCTTGTATTGATGGCAATATCGGAAGTGAAAAAACAATACTTAACAATGGTGGTGTTTATGAATCCACCGTATATGAAAAAGACAGAAAACGCAATTTGAAGAGATTTTGGATAACTCTTTAACAAGGCGTGTTTTGAACTGATTGCCCTCACTTGTGAGGGCACGTTGCTTTTTAAACCGCTTATTTCATGCTTTGTACAAAAAAGATTGCAAATTAAAGTTTGTTTATTGTATTTATTATATTTCAATGCTATAATTGTTTTATCGGAATCCAAGGAGGTATCGTAATGAAAAAATTTTTATCTGTAATTCTGGCTGTTATAATCACCCTGAGCGTAATGCCTTTAGTGTTTGCAGCAGGCACAACTTACTATATTGATAGTGTGTCGGGTGACGATTCAAACAACGGTTTGTCCGAAACTTCTGCATGGAAAACGGTTAATAATATATCCTCTTTATCGCTCGAAGCAGGGGATAAAATTCTTTTCAGGGCAGGGGGAAAATACGACTGTGCGATTACGCTTACCTGCTCGGGAACTGAGGATAATCCCATTGTTATTTCATCTTACGGTGAGGGCGAAAAGCCACATCTCAATACTGATGCAAGGGATGCGGTTATGAAGCTTTTTGACTGCTCTTATGTAACTGTTTCCGGTTTTGAGATTACGGCACACAACGGTGGCGGCATCTGGGTTGATGGTGTTACAAAAGAATCAAAGGGTGTCAGAATAGAAAATTGCGAATTTCACGATATGCAGAACTACACCGTAACCTGCCGTGATAATTATACTGAAGGTCCGATTTCAGGCAGAGCAGCAATCGTTATCAAACGCTACGGTGGCTCACCTTATCCGGTTAACGATTTTCAGGCTGTAAACTGCAAAATATACGACGTCGGTAACGGAATATTTTTTACCGGCTCTCAGGACCTGAACAAGAATGCACTTGTAAAGAACTGTGAATTTTATAATATGGATGGCGAAGCGGTTGTTCTTGAAGGCTGCGATGGTGCTCTTGTAACGCATTGCCGTGCGATTGATATCTGTCAGGGTGTCGGCCTTGATGAAAACGGAGAAATTCTGTATTTTATTGCTGCTATGTGGACTCATTATTCATCAAACTGCACTTTCAGCTACTGCGAAATAGCAGGTCAGAAAAACTACGGTGACGGAATGACAGTGGATTTTGACCACGGCTCATATAACTGTACATACGAATACATTTATTCCCACGATAATATGCGCTTTATGTGTAACAATCCTTCTGCAGGCGGTAACAGAGGCAACACGGTAAGATACTGTCTGTCCGTCAACGACAATCAGGGCAGAAACAAAATCGGCGTGTCTGACGGTGAATGGAATTTCAGTTTTTATAACAATACGATAATCAATTGTCCTGAATTTCAGATGACACAGATTTATGATTCATTGTTTGCAAACAATATTATTGTTTTTAAAGACGGACATAAGTTTTATTATGTGAACAGCGAAATAAAGAATTCAAATAATGTGTTTAAAAACAACTGCTATTACAATACTTTCAATCCCGCATTTGACAAGGGTGCGTTGAACACTCTTCCGGGCTTTGTGGGCGGTGATGACCCGACAAAAGCATATCAGCTTGCAGAAGGCTCCCCGTTAATCGGTGCAGGCTTTAAGGTTGAGGATGATTGTATGACAGATTTCTACGGCAATGAAATAACAAGTAACAATATCGGCTGTTATTCCGCTGACGGTGAGGATGCTGAGCTTGAAACAGAAAATTTCCTTGAAAAAGTCATAAGAGTTATCCGACAGGCACTCAGTATTGCAATTGAGGAAATCCGCAAGCTGATTGTTGACATTTTTGAATGATGAGTTTATAATTATCAGAAAAATTAAATTGGAGGAAACAAATATGTTCTTTATCTCTATCCGACGCAGACGAAGATAGCTTGTATCTTAAACAGGTACAGGCTTATAGTGCTATGTGCCTGATATAGTGATAGAGAAAAGTTTACCTTTCATATTACTGTTAACGGCATATAGCTGTTAACAGTATTTTTTATTTTGGAGGTTATTAAAAATGAACAATTTTAAATATAAGACGTTATTCAAATCAATTTCTGAACAAATTGATTTACCTGATAATGCGGTGATTGCAGATTTAGGCTGTAAAGACGCAACGTTCCTTTTAGCTTTTCAGGAAGCTTTTTTCGGCAAGATCAAGTCTGCTGTGGGAGTAGACATAACAGATAAATGGTTTAAGGATGTTAAATATAAAAAGCCGATTAAGCTTGAGGTGATGAATTGCTCAAAGAAACTTAAATTTGATGATAACACTTTTGACTTTGTTTTTACTAAAGATATGTTTGAATGCGTACAGGACAAAGATTTTTTAGTCGGTGAAATTCACAGGATATTAAAGCCCGGTGGTGTTGTAATTTGCGTAAACTGCGACTGGGACAGTGTTGTCTATAACGGTGAAAACAAAGAACTGATTTCAAAAGCGATACACGCATATGCCGTAACAAAACAACCCTGGATGGAAGACCTTGACAGTTGGATCGGAAGAAGGATGTATGGCTTTTTCAATAAAAGCAAATTATTCTATAGCACTGTCAGTGTTCATAATGTTGTTGAAACTGAATATAATGAAGGCACTTTCGGTTATGAGTTAAGCAAGGATATTGCATGGCTTCATAAAGAGAATACAGGTGCACTCAGCAAAGAAGAATATGATGAGTTCATCGGTAATCTGCAAGCAGCTCAGAATAGCGGTAAATATATCTTCTCGAAGCCGTATTATATCTATAAAGGAGTAAAGATATAACGCCGAGCATAAGCAAGGAAGTTTCTCTAAAAAATGTGAACTTACGCTACAATAATACGTTAAAAACCATCGATACGCGACAGCGTTATCGATGGTTTTTGCATCTGCTCCATAAGAAGAGAAAAATATTGATTTTTCAGAAGTTCCTAAGATTTTATCCGTAAATATATTTGATTTAATTGTCGGTTGCATATTTTTCGGAAGCTGAACCTTTCGGCGCATGAATTTGTGCTTCAGGTGAATTAGAAAAAACATCAGATCCGATATTTTTAATATTCTCCGTGAAATATACATCTTTCAGCGAAGTACAATCGGCAAACGCGTAATCACCTATGGTTGCAATTGTATCCGGCAATATTATGGTCTGTTGATTTTTGCATCCCCGGAATGCTCCGTTGGCAATAGCAGATACTTTAATACCATCAATTTCGCCGGGAATCTCCAATACACTAACGTCGCTCATATTATTGTACTTTGTTATGACACAGAAAATGTTGTTATCATAGAAATATGTGTTATAAATAAAATTCTTGTAAGATTTTCCTGTTACGATTTTCTCTTTGGGAATATCAGCGTCTTGATAAACATAGTACTCAAAAGAAAGTCCGTTTTCTTTGCAAAACTTTTCTGCGTAAGAGCCCTGTTCTACATAAAACTGAAGTTCTGACTTGTTGCTAAACGCATCTTTGCTTATTTCCGTAATACATTCAGGTATATACACTCTTTTAATGCTTGGAGAAGTTGTATAGGCTCTGTCAGATATTTTTGCAATTTTAGTTCCATCGATTTTCTCCGGTATATAAGAAGTGTCAAAATTGTAATCGGTACCGCCGAGAAAGCTGATGACATTACCTACCTTTTCTCCTGATTCATCTTGCTCAAAGCCTATTACGTGTAAGCCGTCGTCTGATGTTTTTGGAGAATATTCCAATATGTAAGCATTTCTTTCCAGCCTGTCTTTTACAATAGTTTTGTTTGCAACAAACGACACGGCCAAAAGCAAGCATACAATCAGCAGGGTTAACAAGATACTCTTTTTTGTTAAAAGCTTACTTTTCATACAACCGCCCCTCAGATACATTCAAAATAATGTCGCACATTTCCTGCAGGTCCTCTTCGTGATGAGTAGCAATTATCACAAGTGCGCCACGTTCTTTTTCTTCTTTTACAATTTTGTATACCAAATTTACACCCTCATCGTCTAAAGCATTTGTAGGCTCATCAAATAAGATTATATTTTGTTTTTCAAAGATGGCTTGTGCAATATTGAGTCTTTGCTTCATACCAAGCGAAAATTTTCTTACTTTTAAATCGGATTTAAGTCCTACACGCTCAAGAACATTATGTATATCGTTTTCATCAGCTTTTTTCTTCAGCTTTGCAAGCAACTTTAAATTATCAAAGGCATTATATTGGGGTAACAGCATCATATTTTCAATGACAATACCTGCATTTTCAGGAAAAGATATATCCTTATGCAGTACCTTGCCGTCGATTATGACCTCTCCATCATCCGGAATAATCAATCCGGAAATTGCTCTCAGAAGCATGGTTTTTCCGGAGCCGTTAGGACCGCAAAGACCGTATGCCCTTCCGTACTCAAACTTATAGTTAATGTTATTCAACACGAGTCGTGAACTTAATTTTTTGCTTACGTTTTTCATTTCTACCATAATATCACCTCAAAAAATATCAGTTTTCTTGAATCTATGTATGCCTATACTTATTGCTGAGAAATTCAACACTAAAGTTACCAATAAGAAAATGGTATATAAACTGCCGTTGTGTACCGTACCATTTTGCATTCCAAACAGCAAGGCCGGAAACAGAATTACTTTAACTATCATTTCAATCCACATGATATCGGTATACAGCGGCAAATTCTGTACTACGTAATACGATAAAAAGCAAAATATAAAAACTATTATATTTACAATATGTGGCGGTGCAATAAGTTCAAGTATGCCCTGTAGATTTAATATTGCATTCAGTATAAAAGCGTACATACACAAAGAATTTACAGCTCTCATCCCGACATCGGGAAATCCGTAGTTATAGCACAGGTAAATTACACTCTGAATAGCTGTTGCAGCAATTGATATGATGAGATTTTTCAAGCACATCTTAAGATACAGTTTTGTTTTTGAATAATGTCTTATTATCAACAATTTTCCATAACCATCTGTCATATCGTATACAGAGCCGCTTGAATAAAACACAATAAATAAAATCGGTGCAATAACATAAACGAGGTTTAAGGCTATGTCCGTGCCAACCGCATTATTATCAAGTCCTATTGCAAAGCCGAATCGATAAAAATTATCATGGTTTTGAAAATGCATAATCTGGAACAAAACAGATGCCAAAAAAATTGCAACGAAAAGAAGCTTATTCTTTTTCATTCAGAACATCCTTTTTTGAAAATAGGTAATATGAGATAATTATCAAAGGTATATTTAACATTAGTCCTCTTATTACCACAATGCTGAAATCCGAGTATGACATTTCTTTCATAATCAGCCTTGGCAAAGAGAAAGAGTCCATATAGGGAAGCCACATGCTTGAAAGCAGAGGTATATAACCGGACAGAAAATATTCCGCATAAAATACAGAAAAGGTTATAAACGGAGCTATCCTTTTATTTGTAAGTAAACCGATGATAATAATTGCAAGCCCCGCTCTCATGTAGAACAAGAACTGCGTAACTAAATCCATAGCCGAGTATAGTAATAAACCTGAACAGTCTATAATCTCGTAATCAAAAAAGCAAAACGAAAAAATCAAATTTACCAATTCGATTAAAAAAGAAAAAACAGCCGAGAAAATCAAAACATCACATGTATGTTTTGTGATATATGCATTTCTTGACCTTAATCTGATAATATAGCTTGGTTTGTCCTTGAAAAATAAAAAGCTAAGTCCCAAAATTACAACGGGCAGATATAACACCATCAATCTGTTATGAGAAAAATAATTTGTATTACTCCCCATTATATTCAGAAGCATATCAAACTCACTCAGATGCAAGGCGCTTGTTTGCATAAAACTCATTTGTTGTAAATTAGGAAACATCCAGGATAAGATCAGACCGATTAGTATTAGCCCAAACATAAAAGCATAAGAGCGGGTTTTAGATTTTTGCATATTTTATCTCCTTGACACAAGCAACCGAAGCAACTATCAGATTAATGAGAAATACAAATATAATTGCCAGCGACGAATCCGATATTGAATATTCTGTAAAGGGCTGAAGTGCAAGAATAATCGGTCTTGTAAATACGTTGTTCGGTATATACCACATTACGAATACAAGAGGGTAAACTATGAATCTATCATGAAGTATTATCGAAACCGAAGATGCCCCTAAACCTACAACGCCCGATATCAAAGATGCTAACAGTATATACTTAATATTTGTCAGAAGGGGATGCTGAAGGCTGAGTCTGAGGTTCTCAATACCTTCAATTGTATCTGTATCTAAGCCGGTATAGTTGCCACCCGTAAAAATGATTTGTGTCATTACAAGGTTTATTGCGAGACTGATAAAAACAACCAAAAAACCAAAAGTAAAGCCTTTGAACATATTTGTAACAACATAAGAACTTTTTCCCCATTTGGAGATTAACACATTTCTGTATCCTGATTTATAATCCTCGATACAGTCATCCGCGACAATAAGAATAATATATAGTGGCAAAAACCACAGTAATAAACACTGTGCGGAATTGAAGATTCTTGATGAAAGGAAGGATGCGAGGTTTGGCTCAAGGACTGAGGCACCCATACTTACATCCTTTAACATCAAAACTATATCAATAATAGGATACAAAAAGATAAGAAGTATAGTTGTCAGCTTAACTTTATTATTGATAATTCGGTTGAAATAATATTTAATTTTCATAAAACTCCATATCTCCATTTTTATTAATCAAAGAGTGTGAATGTCAGGAAGTTGCTGTTACAAAACATGACAACAACTTATTTAAATTATACATTGTAATTCTGATGTTTTAATAAAAACGGGACAATCAGCACATTTTTGGGATAAATAACAAAAGCCTCGGTTTCCCGAGGCTTAATAGCTATTGAATTGGTATCATTATATGGGCACAAAATTTATTGCTTTCTTCAAAAAATACAAGTGTTCCTTCGTGTTTTGTTACGATTTCTCTAACTGATTTTATGCCGAAGCCGTGTTCGTTGTGTTCCTGCTTATTCGTATTTAACTGTGGATTACCCTTAAGCACTGACTCACAAATTGTGTTTTTTAAAACAATATTCCGATAGTTATCCTTAATAAAAACAGATAACTCGATTATAGCTTCTTGAACACCTTTAGTTCCTTCTACGGCATTATCAAGAAGATTCCCTAAAACTATCGAAAGCTCCATATCGTCCATTTGGTTAAGGCTACATAGGTCTGCATTCACAACAACAGATGTTCCATCAAGTTTTGCAAGCTTTGCATTGACAATATAATCAAAAGTTCTGTTGCCGGTATTTACGATTGTACCGACACTTCCTATATCGTCAAGCATACATTTAAGCTTGGTGTTTGCCGATTCTGCATTGTTTTCTGCAACATCTGATTTTACAGAGAGCAACATATTCTTCATATCGTGTTTAATTTTCAGTATTTGTTCAGACAGATGCTTAATGTCATCATACCGTTTTTCTTCCATAACAAGCATGCTCTGATACAGCTCTTTCTCTTTTTCAATTTCACCTTTTCTATGCATTTCATATATCATATAATAAATTGCAAAAGTAGAAATCAAATTGATAAGCACAGTAGATATGTAATAAATAATATAGGAATTATCACTGTCATACAAATAACTGGAAACTATCGGCCAAACAGAAACGACTATAGCGGATACCAATGGTAACGGCAATATAAATAAATATAATTTTTTGCTATGCTTACTGTTGTGTGTGCGCTTCAGTATAAAAAGCAATAGTGAAACGAGTGTGCAAAGAATAAGCTTGCTTATAATTATAAATTCCGTTTTATGGCGCCCTTCAGGAAACATACAGCTCAAAATATCAATTTTATAACACAAACCGATAATTATAGAACTCAATATATTTGAGGTAATATGGGGAACCGTATAAATAAACGGTAGGACAGCTTTATCAAACAATTTATTGCTTTTGAAAGAGGTCAGCGAATATACCATTAATACTGAAAATGTCAAAACAAACGGTAAAATATATATAATCAGAACATATGGCATATAGTCGAATATACTTATAGATATGTTGCCGCTGAACAATATAAATGAAAAAATCCAAAAGCGTAAGTCAAATTTAAGCCTGCCGTTAAAATAACACATAATAAATATCATCGGAATCAGTGAATCAAACAGGCAGGACACTAAGTCGAGAGGTGTCAGGTAATTATACAAATTCAACATCTACTTTCTTAAATATTGCGAAAATGCGGCTTTTGTTTGTTCCTGGAATCTTCTGGATATATTTATCTGACGTCCATCATCCATAAATACTGTGTTTTTATAAATCTTTCTGATATGTTTCAGGTTCACAAGAAATGCAGCATGAATACGCAGAAAACCAGAATCCTTAAGCTCATTCTCTAACTGAGATACAGTGCTTCTGTAATCGTAACGATTTGCATCAGTTGAGACTATTGTGCAATAGTTTTTATTACTTTCAATATATATTATATTTGATAACAGAATTTTTTGGTAAAGGTTCTTTCTGCCTAACTCTAAGAACCTACCTTCATCTATAAAGCATTTTAACGCCGAGTTCAACGCCTCCGGCAGTTCTGTATCAAGGTGTGATTTTCTCAAATACCGAAAAGGTCTATATATTAAAGAAGAATAAACATAGTTGTCATAATTGGAAATAAATATAATCAGTGTGTTTTTGTCAGCTCTTTTTATAGCGGCTGCTATATCAAATCCATTTACATCGGGCATGTCTATGTCCAAAAACACAATTTCCACTTTGCAATTCTCGCAAAATTTCAAGGCCTCTTCAGAGTTATTAAACACAAAGTATTCATACTTATAATCAGAAAATTCACTTTCTACAATTAATTCGTTTATCTTTTTCTCAATTTGCATCAAAAACTCTTTATTGTCATCGCAAATTACAATTTTTATCATATTAACCTCCGCAATAAATTGACCTCTAAACTTTCACAATATCGCCAGAGAAAACATTTTTGACCTAAAACAACCTTTGAACAATTATATCACAATTTTTGAGATTTTACTATTGATTTATCATTTATTTAATTTTTCTGTTGTAAGTATAGGGTCAGCATTTGCTGTAAAACTTTTTTGCTTTTTTATTGAAATATACATCCTTGCTATGTTATACTTAATTAATACCATAAGGGGAGGCTTCACAATATGAAAGCTAAAATGACTATTGCTAAAGAGTTAAAAGTCGGAGATATAGACAGAAGAATGTTCGGCTCTTTCGTTGAACATCTGGGACGTGCTGTTTACGGCGGTATTTATGAACCCGGTCACGAAACTGCAGATGAAGACGGTTTCAGAGGTGACGTTATCAGACTTGTGAATGAACTTGATGTTCCGATTGTGCGTTATCCCGGCGGCAATTTTGTTTCAGGCTACGATTGGGAAGACGGCGTAGGACCTGTTGAAAACAGACCGCAGAGGCTTGAGCTTGCATGGGGTACAACAGAACCTAATACTTTCGGCACAAATGAATTCATGAAATGGTGTAAAAAAGCAAATACTGCTCCCATGATGGCTGTAAACCTCGGCACAAGAGGACCTGATGAAGCACGCGCACTTGTTGAATACTGTAACCTTTCAACAAATACAAAATATGCAAATATGAGAAAAGAACACGGCTATGAAAAACCGTGGGATGTAAAGCTCTGGTGTCTCGGCAACGAAATGGACGGAGCATGGCAGATGGGTGCAAAAACTGCTTATGAATACGGCAGAACAGCCCTTGAAGCATCAAAGCTTATGAAGTGGGTTGACCCCTCAATCGAAACTGTTCTTTGCGGTTCTTCAAGCAGAAATTCAAAAACCTTCGGTGAATGGGAAACAACTGCGCTTGATATCGCTTACGACAGCGTTGATTATCTTTCTCTTCATCAGTATTACGGTAATTCGGAAAGAAATACTGAAAAATTCCTCGCTCTCTCAACAGAGCTTGATGAATTTATTTACAGCGTAATCTGTGCTTGTGATTACGTGAAAGCGAAAAAACGCAGCAAGAAAAAAATTATGCTTTCATTTGATGAATGGAATGTATGGTATCATTCATGGGGTGCACCTGTTGAAAGATGGTCAACAGCACCGAATCAGCTTGAAGATATTTATAACTTTGAAGATGCTCTTGTTGCTGCGTGCATGCTCATTACACTTCTCCGCCATGCAGACAGAATCAAGGTTGCATGCCTTGCTCAGCTTGTTAATGTTATTGCCCCTATTTTTACAAAAACAGGCGGTGGTGTTTTCCGTCAGACAACCTTCTGGCCGTTCGAAAGAATGTCAAAATTTGCACGCGGTATATCAATAAAACCGATTGTTGATTGTCCGAAATATGACACGAAAGATTATACTGATGTGCCGTATCTTGAAACAATTGCAACATACGATGAGGAAAATGAAGAAGTAGCAGTTTTTGCAGTTAACCGTTCACTTGACGAAGACTGTGTTATTGATTTCAAGCTTCTTGATTTTGATGGCTACAAACCTGTTTCACATGAATCGATGGACGGTTATGATAAACTTCTTGTAAACGATTTCGGTAAAGAAACAGTTTGTATGCACGCAAATGAACTTCCCGTAAGTGATGACGGAATTTTCACTGCAAACCTTAAAGCAATGAGCTTCAATGTTATCAGATTTAAAAAATAAGGTGATTTTATGAGACTTCTCAATAAATTAATCCGTAAAATTTCAGGTGCTGAGCTTGCGCAGGACCAGCATGGAGGCGTCGCGGGCGGTAATGCGAATACTGAACTTGTTCCTCTTTTGCGTGAATGTGCGGCAGAAGGTTCTGTACTTCTTAAAAACAACGGTGTTCTGCCGTTTAATAAAAACAATAATATTGCAGTTTTCGGCAGAGTACAGAGAGATTATTTTTATGTAGGCAACGGCTCCGGCGGTGATGTAAGAACTCCGTATAAAATCAGCCTTATCGAAGGCTTGAAAAACAGCGGACTGAATATCAACAGAGAATTATCAGAAAAATATAAAAAATGGTGCGAAACAAAAAGGAACATTCCTGACCCGGGTTTCTGGGCACATTGGCCGAGATGCTATAAGGAAATGCCCTTGTCTGTGTCTGATGTGAAAAAGGCAAAAGAAACAAGTGATTCTGCTCTTGTTGTAATTGGTCGTTCATCAGGTGAAGACAGAGAAAACGTGCTTAAAAAAGGCAGCTTCTACCTTACAGATGAAGAAAAGAAGCTTCTTGATAAAGTAACATCGGTTTTTGATAAAACCGTTCTTGTGCTTAATATTGGCAATATTATCGACTTTGAAGAAATTGCAGCTTACGGCGATAAAATTTCAGCCATTCTGATTGTCTGGCAAGGCGGTATGGAAAGCGGTAATGCTGCAGCAGACGTTTTGTCAGGTAAGGTTAATCCTTCAGGTAAGCTTACCGATACAATTGCAAAGGTTTACGCTGATTATCCGAGTTCAGATAATTTCGGTAAAATGAAATTCAACAATTACGTTGAAGATATTTTTGTCGGTTATCGTTATTTTGAAACTTTCGCACCTGAAAAAGTTCTTTATGAATTCGGTTTCGGATTATCTTATACTTCCTTTGATGTAAAGTTTACTGATGCAAGGGTAAATGATGATAAGATTGTTTTTACGGCAGAAGTAAAAAACACAGGTTCAGTTGCGGGTAAAGAAACATTGCAGCTTTATGTTTCTGCACCTCAGGGGAAACTCGGCAAAGCAAAAAAGAGTCTTGTCGGTTTTAAAAAGACAAAGCTTCTCAAAGCGGGAGAAACAGAAACAATTCAGATTATCTGCGATAAGTATTTATGCTCTTCTTATGATGATTCAGGAGTAACGGGCAACAAGAATTCATATATCCTTGAAAAAGGTGAATACGCTTTTTATCTTGGTACAAGTGTTAAAAAATGCGAAAAAGTTTTTTCTGTTAATCTTGAAAAAGATGAAATTCTTAAAACTCTTACTGAAGTTATGGCAGTAAAAAAAGAAGTGGTTTTTGACCGCATAAAAGCAGAAGAAAAAGACGGAAAAATTGTTCTTTTAAAAGAAAAAGTTCCCACGGTCACAACTGATTTAAGAAAAATTATTCTCGAAAATCTCCCCGAAGGCAAAGATATGACGGGGGATAAGGGATATAAACTGAAAGATGTAAAATCAGGTAAGGTTACAATGGAAGATTTTGTAGCTCAGCTTGATTTGAATGAGCTTGAAGCAATCTCACGCGGTGAAGGTCTTATGAATTCATCTCTCGGTGCAGAGGGAAATGCAGGCACTTTAGGCGGTGTGACTAAATCACTTCGTGATAAGGGTGTTCCTGCAATGACCACGACTGACGGCCCGTCAGGAATACGTCTTATGGCTACCTGTTCTCTTCTTCCTTGCGGCACGGCGATTGCGTGCACGTGGGATGAAGAATTGGTTGAAAAGATGTTTTTTACTCTCGGTAAAGAAATGTGTGACAGAAAAACAGATATGTTGTTGGCACCCGGTATGAATATTCACAGGAATCCGCTTTGCGGCAGAAACTTTGAATATTATTCTGAAGACCCGTTTGTCAGCGGTAAAATTGCCGCGTCAACAGTAAAAGGTATACAAAGTCATAATCTTTCTGCATGTCCCAAACATTTTGCCTGTAACAATCAGGAATTAAACAGAAATCATGCTGATTCCGTTGTGTCACAAAGAGCATTACGCGAAATATATCTCAAAGGTTTTGAAATCTGTGTAAAAGAAGCGAAACCCTTGAATATTATGACAAGCTACAACAAAATCAACGGTGTCTGGAGTCATTATAACTATGAACTCTGCACCACTGTTTTAAGAAATGAATGGGGTTATGAAGGTAATGTTATAACCGACTGGTGGATGAGATATGCACCGTCGCCTGAATTCCCTGAAATGAAGGATAATGCTTACCGCGTGCGTGCACAGGTTGATGTGCTTATGCCCGGCGGTAAAACGGCCGTAAGTAAAACTGCGTCAAACGATGGCTCGCTTACTGAAACTTACGGAAAGAAAGACGGTATCACTCTCGGCGAAATGCAGAGAAGCGCAAAGAATGTGCTGTCTTACATTTTAAAATCAGGCAAAATTTAACTGATTAAACAATAATAGAATTTATTTTCAGGAGGGGATTTTTGTGGTATCTTTTTTCACAGCAATCGGAGGCTTTTTTGTAGCTTTATGGTCAATCTTAACTTCTTTTCTTCCGTTTTGTCTTATTGACATTTCTGTTGAACCTGTTGTTTTTGAGTGCGGAAATGACAAGTACTGCATTGTATGGGAAACATCAACAAAAGGCAGCGGATATGTGAAATATACATATAACGGTGAAGAAAAGGTTTTATGGGATGAAAGATCAGGTGTTATCAGGACTGACGACACCGTGCATAAAGTTGTAGTTCCTAAAGAAGAACTTCAGGGTAACGCTTATAAAGTCGGTTCACAGTATGTAGGCTTCAAGTACGGTTATTCTGCATCAAAAGGTCAGACTGTTGAAAGTGAAGAATACAATTTCGGCGGTATTGAAAAAGAAGATGATATTAAAATTCTCTGCATTTCTGATATCCACTACATGGAAAAAGAGATGTATAAATCTCTTGAATACTTTACGGAAAAACCCGACCTCATTGCATATATGGGCGATATAACTTCAGAACTTACAACCAAAGATCAGTTTGCGGACTATATTCTTAAAGACGCACACGATTTGTCGGGCGGTGAAATTCCTGTTGTTTATACAAGAGGTAACCACGAAACAAGAGGTGAATTTGCTGCACAGCTTATTGACTATTTCGCAATGGAAACAGATGAATTTTATTATACTTTTGAGTTTGGTCCGTTGAGCGCAATTGTTCTTGACCCGGGTGAAGACAAAGAAGACGACCACGTAGAGTACAGCGGTCTTGTAGATTTTGCATCTTATCGTGAACAGCATTATAACTGGATAGAAAGTCTTGATAAGAGCGAGTTTGAAAACGGAAAATACAAAATTGTTTTCAGCCATCATCCCAAATTGGATAATCATTTCGGCAAAGACTGGACCCAACCGCTTAAAAACCTCGATATGGACCTTATAGTCGGCGGTCATTATCATAAGTCTGACTTCGTCGAGGGTGAACTTCCCATTTTCTTCGATGGTGGTAAAATCAACAGTACAAACGGCTGCTGGGCAGCTTCAATGATGACTCTCAAAGACGGAAAAATCCATATGCTCACAATCGACAATTCAGGCAACACACTTCTTGACAAAACAATCAATGCATAAAAATTAAACCTCGTAGGGATTTAAAAATCCTTACGAGGTTTTTTCTTAAAGAGTCTTCAGAATTTCATCTGTATCTTTAAGGTTTATGCGTTTTGAAACGATTGATGTTTTGCGTTTCTGCTTGCCTTTATCAGTGTTATATGTGCCTTTTTCCTTTTTCTCTGTTGAGAAAATTCCGTAAGAAGATGTAACAACTGTGCCGTCAGGTAAAACAACATTTCCGCAATAACCTGTGTCACCATTGGCAGCAAGCTGAGGTGCGTCCTGGTTGTCAAGATATGTATGAGCAACTTTAATACGGTACTGACCTTCCTTGTTGTTTTTTAGGTCATCAAAAGTACCGACCCATGCAACCCAGCCTTCGGAATACCAGTTTCTTTTAACTGCCTCAACATTATTTTTCTTGTATGCTTCTTTATTTCTCTCAATTGAACGGAAAGTTATGAAAAGTCTGCCGTCCGGTGTGTAGTCTGCTTTGTGTCTTTCACCGTTTAATGAAACGGGCGCTTCAACAGGTGTTGACCAGGTTTTACCCTCGTCTTTTGAGAAGATAAGCAAACTTGTACATCTCTTTTTATTACATCTTGCAATAAGGCAGATTTCGTCGCCCATGCCCATATCAGAGCGTACTGCCTCGACTTCGCAGATACCTGCGTATTTTTCATATTTACGGTATTTCTTTAAATATTTCTCAGGCTTGGACCAATGGTAATCACCATTTTCATCAAAGGTGAGAATTGTTTTGAAGTTTTCAAATTTACTGTTATGGAAAAGTCCCATCCATTTATCAACAAACTTGCCGTTTTCTTTAAGCTGTGTAAGTGATGCCATTGAAACTACGGGGATTACGGGGTAATCGGAATTGTTATCGTAGAAAAGCTTAAATTCGGACCATGTTTCGCCTTCGTCATCACTTATTGAACAGTTGAATCCGCCGGGAGTAGGGATTTTAGGCCATTTGGGGTTGCCTGAAATGAGAATTAATTTTTCTTTACCGTCAGAAAATTTCAGACGGTAAACAGTAGGTGTTTCAAGGGATTTTTTCCATGAAACAGGCGGGTTTTTAATTTCTTCCGTATATGATTTACCACCGTCAACGGAAATTTTTGAAATAATTCTGCCTTTACCGTGTCCCTCGGGATAGAAAGTAAGGATATTACCATTATTGAGAAGCACTGAATCAGGATGGCCGAGGTAACTTGAAGAATCGTCCACCACTGTGTTTTCGTAAAGATATTCAAATTCTTTCTTTGTGTTTTCAGGCTTGACAGTCAGGTCAATCTGGGGTATTGAATAATAAGGTACATTTTTTATAAAGTTTTTCTTGAAACCAAACATAAACATCACCTTTTGATTTTTTTATCATTATACCATAAGAAATTTTACATGGCAATAAAAATCCCCTGATTTTGTTGGTCAGGGGAGAGAAATCTTTATTTTTTGTATTTATCAACGTTGAACTGCTCACCGCAGCCGTATTTTTCATAAACATAGTCAATGTCTTTGTCGCCACGTCCTGAAAGACAAGCGAGGATTGAACCGCTTTTCTTTTCTTTTGCATATTTGATAGCATATGCAACTGCGTGTGAACTTTCAATAGCGGGAATAATACCTTCGTAACGTGAAAGAAGGAAAAATGCTTCCATTGCTTCTTCGTCAGTTACTGCATCGTAGTGAACTCTGTTTGCATCTTTTAAGTATGCATGTTCAGGGCCTACACCGGGATAGTCAAGACCGCTTGCAATTGAGTAAACGGGGAGGGGTTCACCGTTTTCGTCCTGAAGGAGATAACTTTCAAAACCGTGAAGTTTACCTTTTGAGCCGAATTTCATTGTTGCAGCGTGGTCGCCTATGTTGCCGCCCTTGCCGAGGGGCTCGATGCCGTAAATATCAACGGGGTCAGCAAGGAATGGTGTGAACATACCAAGTGAGTTTGAACCGCCGCCTACGCAAGCACAGACTGCATCAGGCATGTTGCCTGTCATTTCTTTGAACTGTTCTCTTGCTTCAATGCCGATAACAGACTGGAAATCTCTTACCATCATGGGGAAGGGATGAGGTCCGAGGCATGAGCCGATGCAGTAAATAGCATCGTGGTATTCTCTTTTGTATGCATCAAAAGCCGCGTCAACAGCTTCTTTGAGCGTTTTAAGGCCGTGAGTAACAGGAACAACGTTTGCACCAAGCATTTTCATTCTGATAACGTTGGGGTGCTGTTTTGCAATGTCAACTTCGCCCATGTAAATGTCGCATTCAAGTCCGAAATATGCTGCTGCGGTAGCGAGTGCAACGCCGTGCTGACCTGCACCTGTTTCAGCAATAACTTTTTTCTTACCCATATATTTTGCAAGAAGGCCTTCGCCCATGCAATGGTTAAGTTTATGTGCACCTGTGTGGTTTAAATCTTCACGTTTGAGGTAAATCTGGCAGTTGCCGAAGAGTGAAGATAATCTTTCACAATGATAAACGGGGGTAGGTCTGCCCTGGAATTCTTTTCTGATTCTGCGAAGCTCGTTTATAAACTGAGCTGAATGGCAGATAGCCTGATAAGAACTTGTGATTTCTTTAAAAGCAGGTACAAGCTCGGGGTCCAGAAAAGCACCGCCGTATTCGCCGAAGTATCCGTTTTCATCGGGCATTTCTTTAAAATAATTATCAAAATCTCTGTATTTGTTCATAATAAAAATCTCCTTGAATAGTATATAATTTCTGTGTTTGGTATTATTTTAGTCTTCGCCATCGTTTTGACATAATGAACATATAAATCACCTTATAAAAATAAAAAATCCTGCCCCAACAGGGACAAGATACGTAACTCTTGCTATGCCACCCATATTGTGCTTACGCGTACCATCATACGCTCCCGTGGTAACGGTCGGTTGCCGTCAGCGCCTACTTTATAACGAAAATTTCGGGCTGCCCTCAAAAGTCCATTCACCGCCGTATCATTATGGTTTTGCACCGGACAACCACTCTCTTTGAAATCCGCGACGGATACTTCTCTTTCTCATAGGTTTATCTTTTAATTGATTTTATCACACAGTTTTGATAAAGTCAATATTTTTTTGAGAATGTATGATTGAAAAAGTTTATCTCTTTTAGTATAATGTTTGTGAAAGAGGGTAGGAAAATGAAAATTTTGGCTTTCGGAGAAATACTTTTTGATGTTGATGTAAAGAAAAACGAGAGAAAACTCGGCGGTGCACCGATGAATTTCTGTTCGCATCTGTCAAAACTCGGAGCAGAGGGTTATATTTTAAGTTCGGTAGGTCATGATGAATCAGGCAATGAAGCACTTGAGGCAGCTGAAAAATTCAATGTGAACAAAAAATATATAATTTTAAACGATAAGTCAACAGGTGTCTGTAATGTGACTTACAACGGTAGTGAGCCCAGCTATGATTTAAGCAGAATCGGCGCCTATGACAATATATGCGTAAGTGACGAAATGCTTGAAGAGATGAAGAAAGAAAATTTTGACATATTATATTTCGGAACTCTTGCACAGAGAGAAAATGAATCAAAAAACTCACTTTTTAAAGTTCTTGAAAACGTGTCTTTCGGAAAAGTTTTCTGCGATATGAATTTAAGGCAACATTATTATTCCGATGAAGTTCTGACCTTCAGTCTTCAGAAAACAGATATACTTAAAATAAACCGTGACGAATTCAATTTCCTGAAAGAAAAAGGTTTTTGTGATTCTGTGAAAAACCTTTGCGAAAAATATAACATTGAAAAAGTTTTGCTGACACTTGATAAGGACGGTGCAGAACTGTACGATTTTAATGAAGATAAAACTTATGTGTCCGAGGGTGTTGAAACGGAAGAAGTTTCATCTGTAGGAGCAGGTGACAGTATGTGCGCATGTTTCCTTTATAACTATATGTCAGGATGTGATTTGCAGACATGCCTTGACAGGGCAAACATAATGGGAGCTTATGTTGTGTCGTGCAAGGAAGCAATTCCTGAATATACACAGGAACTGCTTAACAAAGTCAGATAAAATAAACCTCGTAAGTTGTCTGAAACTTACGAGGTTTTTACTGTTTTAGATGAAGAAAAATGCACCTAAGCCTAAAAGTGAGAAGAATGAAAGGATAGAAAGCAGGAAAGTAATGATATTAGTTGTAATTATAAATCCTGTTCCGACTTTAATGGGCATTGTGTTTTCTGCTTCGTTGATATTCTGCCATTTAACGTAAACATCGTTGTCTTTCATATAGAACTCGTCAACGTCAATATCGCCGGGATCCATTGTACGGGTAAAACCGCAGTCTCTGAGTCCCTGAGTGAAAAGCTCCGCCATTTCTTTATCTTTAAGTGTAATTCTGCTGTACATGCGAAGTTCATCCGCAGGTTCTTCAATTCTCAGATGTCCGTCTTTGAAACCTGTACACCACCAGTAATCGTCATAAGGACGTGTAAACTCTCTTATATATTCACCGCTCAGGTCCTGATGATAAAGAGTCATGCTCATTTTAAGCCAGTCTTCTTCAGGCGGGCATTTATAGAAAGTAAACAGGGTATCTTCTTCGTCAGAATGAGGCTTGTTATAAACACCTATTTCACTTCCGTAGAACACAAGACCGTACTGACCTTTCCACATCTGAATCATCCAGTCTTTTTCTTCATATGTGAAAAAAACTCTTACATAGTCGTATTCAAGAAGAACATAGGGAGCTGCAATATCATAAAGCTTTCCGTAGCCGAAATTGTATTGCCATGCTTCTTTGTCGTTTGTGTAGTAATAGTCATCTTCATAACTGTACTGATAACTTAAAACCTGATTTTTCTCAAGAAGGTCTTTGATAAGATTGCTGCTTGTAACAATCTTGAGAGAGTATTGCCCTTTGTATGTCTTTCCGCCGATAACACCTGAAGCAGTAATAATAACTTCACCTGCTTTTACGCCTGTTACACGGCCTTTCCGGTCAACCTTAGCGAATTTTTCATCAGAAGAGGTCCATGTGATTTCAGGTATTTCATCTGTGCCTGAAACAACAGCTGTCAGTTTTATTCTTCTGTTTACCGTAACGGTAAGATGTTCGCTGGAAATGGTGATTTTAATGTTGTCACCGGCCTTGCTTCTTGAATCAAGTCTTGCTGAAGATTCATTTGTTATTGCGTCAACCATCTGCAATGCAGGAGCTTTCTGCCCGGTCAATGTTTCGGACATTGCTGCTGTTGCAACAAAAAGTGTTGTGCTTACAATAAATAATGCGAAGAAAAAAGAAAAGAGTTTTACTGAGAACTTTTTCAATTGCGTTATCCCACCTTCAAAAAATGATATAGGCTTATTCTACCAAATATTATATTAAAAATCAAGAAAATAATGCATACTTAAATTATTTCATAGCTCTGCAACGCTCAATGGCATCGTCGAGAATTGCCATGGATTCTTCGTAAGTATAACAAGCGCCTGAAACTGAGAAATATTTCGTAAACTGGAGAAACTCCTCTATAGTTTTAGGCTCGTCAATGTTACAGTTGATATTACCGAGATAACGCATAGGTGCAGCCTCTGTCATAGAGTAGAAAGAAAGGAATTTGATTTTTTCATTATCTGATTTTTCAAAAACCTCAATTGAAACATCTTTAAGCTTTTCTATGCGTGGGTCTTTGACAAGAAGAAATTGCCGCTTTGTTTTTAAAAGGCTTTTTTTGAAGTTTTCAAGCACCCTGAGACGGTTTTTCGGGGTAAGGGGATTTGTATATTCCAATGGTATGTTTTTTACAATTCCGTGGTTTATGAAGTCGTCAATGCTGTCTTTAAGATATATTTGATACTTGTCTTTATAAATTTCAGCAAAGCTACTGTAGTATTCATAAGTTGATTTAATAAGGTAATCTCTGCTGGGTATTTCTTCTTTTGCAATCTGCTCCCACATATCTGCAGTCATATAAAGTGTTGCGCAGAAAGTGCCGAAAGAGTACATTCTGTCATATCCTACGGAGTGAATCTGCTGACAGCTCTCTTTGCAGGACAAAATATCATCGTATATGGTAATATATTTTTTGGCACTTTTACTTTTTCTGAGAAACTCGTGCGCCTGGATATCTGCAAGAGCTTTGTTTCTTACAATATGACAACTGTCGAAACTGCCGTTTATAAAAATGCACAATTCTTTTGTTATTACGTAATAAGGGAAAAGAGTGTCGGGTGTGCATAGGCTTGATGAATCTGAGTTATGATACAGTGTAAAGCAACCGAATTTCAGGAAACTTACAATGTCAAAAATAGCATCAAGGGCAAATTCGTCGTTCTGATTTATGGAAATCATATGCTTGAAATCCATAGTGTCAGGTATAGTGTCAATATATTTACGGATAACCGGGAATATGGATTTTGACGGAAGGTTTGTATAAAGACGTGTGCTGACGCCTTCTTTTGAAAATTCATTTCCTACGGCAAAATCAACTACGTTTGCAGTGTCGAGAAGTCCGTTGAAAGAAACGAAATCGTTATCAAGGTCAAGTGTGATTTTTATTGACGGATTAAGCGTCGGTGCTTCATCCGGAGTATCAAGCTGACTTATTTTGTTTATGAAATCGATATATTTTTCATATCTCTCGTTTCCGAAAAAATCAGCAACATAAATTTTACGTAGCTCAACTTCTTCGCTTGGTGAAAGGTCAAGGAAACGCAAAAGAGCATCAAGTTTATCATATTGGAGTGTTCGTTCACCTGAAAGTACGCGTGAAAGATAAGTTCTTTCTATATTACAGTTTTTTGCAACAGAATATACAGCGAGCTTTTTTGATTTTATAATTTCAGATATTTTTTTAGAAAATTTATTCATTTCTGACTCCTTGATTATAGAAATAGTTTGAATTTTATTGTAGCATAAAAGAAAAAACTGTGCAACGGAAAAAATAAAAATTTTTATTACTGCACATATTGAAAAAAGTCAGAATAAAATATATAATTCAAGTACCCCATATCAAAAGGCATTGCACGTGATACCTTTCAGCGGTGCCTTGTTTTTCAAAAAAAGCCATCTGTTTTTGCGCAGATGGTGTTTTTTTACGCCCAAAACAGGTATCTGAAAGAACTTTTTCTCATAGATTACTTGTGAAAGGGGTTTTTTGATGAAAAAATTAATTAAATTTTTAAGCTTTTTTATGTCGGCAGTTTTCTTGTTCTCGCTGACATCGTTTGCTGCAGGGGAAGAATATCCTGTCGAAATCAAAGCCAAATCTGCTATTTTAATGGACTGTACCTCGGGCAAAATATTAATGAAAATGAATGAACACGAAAAATTACCGCCTGCATCAGTTACAAAAATCATGCCGCTTCTGTTGGTTGTTGAAAAACTTGCAGAGGGAAAAATTTCGCTGAGCGATAAAGTGAAAACGTCTGCCTATGCAGCAGGAAAGGGCGGTTCGCAGATCTGGCTTAAAGAAAATGAGGAAATGACAGTTGATGAGCTTCTGAAAGCAGTTGCAGTAGCAAGTGCCAACGATGCGTGCTGTGCGTTGGGAGAATATATTGCAGGCAGTGAAAAGGCTTTTATTCAGCTTATGAACAACCGTGCAAAAGAGCTTGGCATGAACGATACAACGTTTGTCAACTGCAGCGGTCTTGATGATACCGAAACTAATTACACATCTGCTTACGATATTGCCCTGATGTCCCGCGAACTGATGAAATATGAAGAGATTATAACAAAATATACAACGATCTGGATGGATGAGCTTCGTGACGGGGAAACTGAGCTTGTAAACACAAATAAATTAGTAAGGTTTTATCCCGGCACAACGGGCTTGAAAACAGGTACAACTTCAAAAGCAGGTTGTTGTCTGAGTGCAACGGCAAAACGCGACGGACTTCATCTTGTGGCGGTAGTTCTGGGAAGTGATAACAGCTCTGACCGGTTTGAGACGGCAAAAGCAATGCTCAATTGGGGATTTTCAAATTATGAAAGTGTAAAACCCGTAATTGATAAAAAACTTATCACAGATGTGCTTGTCGAGAAAGGCGAAAAAGATAAAGTAATGCCTGCAATACCTGAAACAGAACCTGTTCTGATAAAAAAGGGCAGGGCAGGAGATATAAAGCAGACAATAACTCTGTCGCTTAAAGTCCATGCTCCCGTTGAAAAAGGTCAGACTCTCGGAACAGTGGAGTTTTCAATAGGTTCAGAAAAATTAGCAAAGTATAATCTCGTTTCCCCTGAAAATATTGACACTTTAAAACTACCGCTTGCTTTCAAACGGCTTCTTATGAAGCTGATTTAATAAATTTTTGTGAAAAATCTCAAAAATCTATTGCAAAATTGCAGCTTTTATTGTACAATTGAAATGTAAAAATTAAGGAGAGACTCAAATGAACTTGAACTTTAACAGCAAATATGCCGAAAGTTTCATCGCAAAAGAAGAACTTGAGGCAATACGTGGCGAAATTGCTGCCGCTCACGAAGCTTTGCATTCAAAAACAGGTAAAGGTAACGATTTCCTCGGTTGGGTGGACTTACCTGTGGATTACGACAAAGCTGAATTTGAAGAAATCAAAAAAGCAGCAGAAAAAATCAAAAAGGATTCCGATGTGTTAGTTGTAATCGGTATCGGCGGTTCATACCTCGGTGCACGCGCTGCTATTGAATTCTGCAAGAGCGCTAATTACAATCTTCTGGCTTCGGATACACCGCAGATTTTATTCTCCGGTAACTCTATCAGCCCCACTGCACTTAACGAAATCATTGCTCTTTGTGAAGGCAAGGATTTTTCAGTTAACGTAATTTCAAAATCAGGCACAACTACTGAACCTGCAATTGCATTCCGCGTGTTCAAGAAAATGCTTGAAGATAAATACGGCAAAGAAGAAGCAAAAGGCAGAATCTATGTAACTACTGACAAAGCAAAAGGCACTCTTAAAGGCCTTGCAGACAGAGAGGGATATAAAACTTTCGTTATCCCTGATGACGTAGGCGGCAGATATTCTGTTCTTACAGCAGTTGGTCTTCTTCCTATTGCTGCAGCAGGAATTGACATCGACCTTATCATGAAAGGTGCACAGGAAGCAAGGGAAGCTTTTATGTCACCTGATATTGATTCAAACGCCTGCTACAGATACGCAGCAATCAGAAACCTGCTTTACAGAAAGGGCAAAAAAGTTGAAATGTTTGTCAGCTATGAACCTTCATTTGCAATGATGAACGAATGGCTCAAACAGCTCTTCGGTGAAAGTGAAGGTAAAGATAATAAAGGTATTTTCCCTGCATCTGTCATTTTTTCAACTGACCTTCACTCAATGGGGCAGTATATTCAGGAAGGCGAAAGAATGCTGATGGAAACAGTTATCACATTCGATAAGCCTCAGCAGGAATATATCATCGGCACAGACCCTGAAAACCTTGACGGACTTAACTTCCTTGCAGGTAAGGGAATGTCGTTTGTCAACAGAAAAGCATTTGAAGGCACACTTCTTGCTCACACAGACGGTTCTGTTCCGAACAACATCATCTCACTGGACGGAATGAATGAATGTGCACTTGGCGAACTTATTTATTTCTTTGAAAAAACTTGTGCAATCAGCGGTTATGTTTTAGGCGTTAATCCCTTTGACCAGCCCGGTGTTGAAAGCTACAAGAAAAATATGTTTGCACTTCTCGGTAAACCGGGATATGAAGAAATGAAAAAAGAGCTTGAAGCAAGGCTCGGAGAATAAGTAAATAAGGATTCCTCAGGGAATCTTTACATAAAGTTTAAAGGAGTTGTTTTTTATGGTAACATTGATAATCGGACACAAAGGATCAGGCAAAACAAAGAAATTGATTCAGGCTGTCAACGATGCTATCGAAAGTTCAAACGGAAATGTAGTATGCATTGAACAGGGCACACAGTTAAGAACAGAAGTTAACTACCGTGCGCGTCTTGTTTCTGCTAATGAATATTCAATAAAAGGTTTTGATTCTTTCTACGGATTCCTCAGCGGTATCTGTGCAGGTGACCACGATATCACAGATATCCTTGTTGATGCAACACTTCGCATCGGTTCACGTGACTATGCAGAACTTGCAGTTTTCCTTAAAAAAGTTGAAGAACTTTCAGCTCTTACAGGTAATAATTTCTTATTCACAGTATCTGCTGATAAAGAAGAACTTCCCGCAGAAATTTTTGAATACTGCAAAGAAGCATAAGTTGAAGAAAAATTAAACAAAATGCCCACTGTATCACGTGTACGGTGGGCTTTTTTGGAGAATAGTTAAAATATTTAAAATATTCAAAAACCGCTTGACAAAAAGTGACTTGGAGTATATAATATTTAAGCGTGTAACTGAGGTGAATTATGTTTATTGAGCTTGAGCCTATTTTTAATAACATAGGCGAACAAAAATCATTCAATTTTAACATTGACCTTTCAGGTGAAGAATTTGACGGAGTTTTTCCATTCAAAACGCCCGTAGTGGTAGCGGGTGTCGTTAAAAACTCGTCAGGCATAGTCACTCTGGAGACTGATGTGAAATTCCGTTTTGACAGTTTTTGTGACCGTTGTGCGGAAGAAATTGCAAAGGATTTCTGTTTTAAATTTGACCATACTCTGGTTTTATCGCTTAATAACGAGGAAAATGACGACTTGATGCTTATTGAGGACTTGCATTTTGAACTTGATCCGCTTGTCATTGAGGATATTTTTCTTTCGCTACCAACGAAAATTCTCTGCAGTGAAAATTGCGCCGGTATTTGTCCGCAATGCGGCAAGAATTTAAATCACGGCGTTTGTGATTGCAAAAAAGAAATTGACCCACGCTTGGCAATTCTTCAGCAATTACTGGAAGATAATTAATAATTTATTGAATTTTTATAAGGAGGAACTAAAAAATGGCAGTACCGAAGAGAAGAGTTTCAAAAGCAAGAAGAGATAAAAGACGTTCAAACGTATGGAAGATGAAAGCACCTGAACTCATCAAGTGCCCCTCATGCGGTGAATACACAAGACCTCACAGAGTTTGCACAGCTTGTGGCAAATATAAGGGCGTAGAAGTTGTTAAAGTTGAGGACTAATCCTCTTATAACAAACAATGGGTAGAGGAAAAAACTCTACCCATTTTTATTTTTTTATGGTATAATGTTATAAAATCATAAGGAGGTGTCGTTATGTCAGCGGAAATTATTGATATTCAAAAAAAATCACCGTCAGGTAAAAAACGCATAAAAAAAGGCTGGATACTTGAAAAAATCAATTCTCACGATATAAACGATATCCTTGATTATAACTTTTATGCGAGTGAATGCAGGGTTTTGCTTGAACTTCAGAAACCAAACGGCAAAACAGTCCGCAAAAAAATCAAAAAAGAAGAAAACGAAGACTTAGGTCTTGTTTTCAATACCTACCTTATGGATAAACAGAAAACCTGCAAAAACAAATGCATATTCTGTTTTATAGACCAGTTGCCCCAAGGTATGAGGGAGTCCCTTTATTTCAAAGATGACGATTCAAGAATGTCCTTCCTTTTCGGTAACTATATTACGCTTACTAATCTTACGGACCGCGATATTGAACGTATGATTGAAATGCACATCAATCCTGTAAACATTTCGGTTCATACAATGAATCCTGAACTCCGCGTGAAATTGATGAAAAATCCTTACGCAGGTGAAGTGCTGAAATATGTTGATATTCTGGCAAACCACGGCACACATCTGAACACACAGCTTGTTCTTTGTCCCGGGATAAATGACGGAGATGAACTTAAATTCAGCATTGAAAAATTAGCATCTCTTTATCCTGCAGTGCAGTCAATCGCAGCAGTACCGGTAGGAATTACAAAATACCGCGAAAATCTGCCTGAGCTTAATACTTACACAAAAGAAACTGCAAAAGAGGTTGTTGACACAATTGAAGGCTATCAGAAAGAATTTTTAAAGAAATTCGGGACGCGTCTTGTGTACGCATCTGATGAGTTTTATCTCAAGGCAGGTCTTCCTTTGCCGCAGAATGATGAATATGAAGATTATCCCCAGATTGAAAACGGTGTTGGAATGTGGACAGACCTTGAATATACCTTCAAAGAGGCTCTTGAAGATTCTGACAGCGTATTAAGCAATAACAAAAAATTGATAGCAACGGGTCAGGCGGCATATCCGCTGATGAAAAAGCTTTCGGATTTATTTTATGAAAAATATCAGACAGAAATCCCCGTTGTTAAAATAGAAAATGACTTTTTCGGCCACACTATCACAGTAAGCGGTCTTGTGACGGGAAAGGATTTAACTGACCAGTTGAAAGGGAAATACACTTTTGATGAGCTTCTTATTTCATCAACCATGCTAAGAAGCGAGGGTGATATGTTCCTTGACAGTATGACACTTGCCGAAGCGGAAGAAATTCTGGGATGTAAAATTACACCTGTTAATTCCGACGGCTATGATTTACTTGAAAAAATGAAAGGAGAATGAAAATGTCAAGACCGATTGTTGCCATTGTAGGACGTCCTAATGTTGGCAAATCAACGCTTTTCAATAAACTTATAGGTCAGCGCCTTTCAATTGTTGATGATACTCCCGGTGTTACAAGGGACAGAATTTACGGCGATTGCGAATGGCAGAGACATAACTTTCTTTTAATAGATACAGGCGGTATTGAGCCTGCTTCAGACGATATAATTCTCGTGCAGATGCGCCGTCAGGCACAGCTTGCCATTGACAGTGCAGATGTAATTATTTTTGTCACAGATGTAAAAACAGGTGTTGTTGCAACTGACGAAGAGGTAGCTGCAATGCTCCGTAAATCAGGTAAACCTATTGTTCTGTGCGTAAATAAATGCGACAGTATAGGTGATATGCCTGCTGAATTTTACGAATTCTACAATCTTGCCCTTGATGAGCCTATTGCTGTTTCTTCAGTACACGGCCATGGCACAGGCGACCTGCTCGAAGAAGTGTGCAAATATTTCCCCACAGAAGAAGAAAAAGAAGACGACGAATTCGGCAGTGAATATATTAAGGTTGCCGTTATCGGCAAACCCAATGTAGGCAAATCTTCTCTTGTCAATGCTATTTCAGGAGAGGAGAGAGCTATCGTTTCCAATATTGCAGGCACAACACGCGATGCTACTGATACAATAATTGAAAACGAACACGGCAAGTTTGTTTTTATTGATACTGCAGGCTTGAGAAGAAAAAGCCGTGTTGACGATGCTATTGAAAAATACAGCGTTATCCGCGCAAAAATGGCAGTTGAAAGAGCAACTGTCTGTGTAATTATGATTGATGCAACAGAAGGCTTTACTGAGCAGGATTCAAAGGTTGCAGGTATTGCTCACGAAATGGGTAAGGCTTGCATTATTGCAGTAAATAAATGGGATGCAGTGGAAAAAGACGGCAAAACAATGGACGTCCAGAGAAAGAAACTGATGAACGATTTCTCATTTATGCCTTATGCACCGATTATTTTTATCTCAGCAAAAACAGGTCAGCGCCTTGACAGACTTTATGAGCTTATCAAGTTTGTTGACGAGCAGAATGCAATGAGAATTTCAACAGGTAAGTTAAATGATGTTCTTGCAGCAGCAACAGCACGTGTTCAGCCGCCTACAGATAAAGGCAGAAGATTAAAGATTTATTATATGACTCAGGCTTCAACAAGGCCGCCCACGTTTGTATGTTTTGTTAACCGTAAGGATTTGTTCCATTACAGTTATCAGAGATATCTCGATAATCAGATAAGAGAAATCTTCGGTCTTGAAGGCACTCCCACAAATTATGTAATAAGAGAACGTGACAAAAACGATACTTGATTAAATATTGAACGGAGGCGGTCTGAATGAAATTGCGAAACTCCAGAGCAACTGATGTCAGGGAAAAGCTTACTCTTGTGGAATATGCTGCTTTTTCAATTGATAAGGTAGGTCAGAATTTAAAATCTGCTCTTACGGGCACTTTTGGCGGGCTTGTTGTTTCAACCTATCTCGGCTTAAGTGACCAGGCATATCTTACTTACACAACTATTGTTTTCATATTAAGCTTCTGGGATATTTTCAACGATGTGCTTGTTGGTAATATTATCGACAGAAGAAAAAAATCTGATGCACGCTGGGGCAGATTCAAGCCGATTCTTTTGTGGCTTCTTATTCCCACGGCCTTTCTTTCAATTGCAGGCGCAGTTCCTCTTAAGGAATTTTTTCCGCAACTGGGCGACACTTTCAAGGTGGTTTATCTTGTAATACTTTACCTTGTCAATGACATGGTTTCTACTTTCTATAATGCAGCTCTTACTGCGCTTAATGCAAGACAGACGGCTGATAATACCGAACGTGGATACCTTTCAGGTATAGGCGGAATTTTAGGTTCTGTTATCGGCGGCAGCGGTACATATGTTGCGGCAATTGTTGCGGCAGTGCTTCCGAATATCAACGAAGCTGAAAGATACTTTTACGGTATGCTTTTCTTCAGCATTATTGCAATTCCTGCAACACTCTTTAACATTGCAGTTACAAAGGAAAGAATTGTAGAGCCTGAAAAGCAGGAAATACCACCCCTTCGTTCAGTGTATTCGCAGGTGCTCAAAAACAAACCGCTTGTACTTATTACAATTGCCGATGTGCTCGGTTCAGGTATGTCGATCGGTTACGGATTTTTAATTTATGTTTTCAGAGCCTGTTTCTCAGATGTTACATTGCAGATTTCAGTTTTGGGCTTCAATATCGGCGATAAGCTTCAGGGTTACGAGGCAATTATGGCAGCTTGTTCTGCTGCAACAATTGTGCCTACAGCGGCATCGCTTTTCTTAGCTCCCGTAATCAGAAAATGGATTGCAGATAAACCCCTTTACATATTCACAAAGTTCTGGACATTTTTCTGTTATGCAGGTATGTTTGTAACAACCTTCCCCATAACAAATTTCACACCTACACAGCTTTTCTGGAGAATCACATTCTGGTATGCTCTGCACGGAATTACAACAGGTCTTTATTCAGTTGTGCCAAATATGCTTCAGCTTACGGCTTATGACTACGGTGAATACAAGTTTGGTCAGCGTAATGAGGCTACTGTAAGTGCTTTGAAATCAACGCTATCAAAAATTGTCGGTTCTCTCGGTAACTACGCATCCTCATGGTGCCTTGTTCTTATCGGCTATGTTCAGAACGGCACAGAGGTTGCAAATATCACAACCGATACAAAACAATGGCTTGTCGCTTTGTTCGCAGTTTTCCCTGCAGTATCATCAATTCTTGCTATTTTACCGATGCTGTTTTATAAATTGAACGGAAAAATGCAGAAAGAAATGGTAGAGGAGCTTAATGTACGTCGTCAGGAAACACTTGATGAAATGAATAAAGAAACACTTGAGGTGAAATAATGGAAAAGGTTTTAAGCTTTTTTCTGGCGGTAATAACTTTTCTCTTTTCCTGGACCGGCACTCCTCCCCAAAAGGATAATTACTTTGAGGACGACCCGCAGTACGTTGTGTTTATGGTGACAAATATTCATTATAATAATCTTGAACCCTACGTAAAACAGATGGTGGAGCTTCACGGTGAAATTGACTCTGAATCAAAAAGAATGTATGCATTCGGTGTTATAGGACCTATGTGCCTTACACAGTCAATTGAACAGATGAACGAAGAAGTAAATCACGTGTTTTCTCTTGCAGAGAAATATAATGTTCCTGTTTTCTTCCAGATGGATGACTGCACAAATTATGCCACACACTTCGGCGACGGAGCAACAACTGACGATAAAGGCAGCAAATTCTATAATGACCCTGAAATGTGCGAATGGGTTGCTTTCCCTGACGGAAACGAAAGTTGGGGCGGGGAGAAATACGGAATGTTACCCCGTTGGCATTGCGACTGGAGCGGTGTTCCTTTTGCAACTGCAGGCGGTTTCCCGTGTTTTAATTCGGAAAAATATCTTGCGTGGTATTCCAACCAGGTAAAAGAAGGTTTTATAAAACCTTTACTTGAAAATTATTCAAGGCTCAAGGAAGCGGGCAAAAGTTATCTCTTTGCAGGTGTAAACACAGGATGGGAAACGCAGATTCCTGATTACACAGGTTCAGACTATGCCTCAATGGAAGATTTTGAAAGAGCACAATACGGTATGCATGCACTTCACAATTTAGGTTACACAGAAGATAGCCTTAAAAAAGAAGCACGCAAACGTTTTATGAGTGTGCGTGACCTTACAAAAGAGCTTCTGTACGGTGTGCTTGCAGATTATATTGAGTTTACCTGTAAAATATTCTATGATGCAGGTATTGAAAGACATAAGATCTTTTCTCACATTGTGTCACTTTCTTCATATACGGAGGAATACAGCACGACAAGACCTCCCGTATGGGTTTGTATAAACGATTATTGTACTCCCGGTTGGACGATGAGCCCCAAAACCTGTCCTTATGATTTAGATACACTTTATTTCCATCTTGCGCAGAACGGCAGAAATGAATACGCAAATGCAGAAGGTTATGCTCATTATGAAAATGAAGAAGTCTGCAGAGAGTATTTCAAAGAAAGCCTTTTAGGTAACGCAAAAATTATAACCGTTTACGGCTACGACCAGGAAACAGGTCCTTACGGCTATGTTAAAAGTGAAGATTTTTACTTCGTAAAAGTTACAAAAGAATGGCTTGATTACCGATTAGGTGAGGGTTATAAATGGACTGAACGCCCTGATTTGTCAGCAGAATACGGCGGGATAAAATGGATAGCCGAACTTAAAATAAAAATGAAAAAACTTTTCAGATAATTAAATAACCATACAGATTTGTTTGTCTGTATGGTTATTTTTCTTTTAGTAATAAATTTTAATTTTATTGATTGTTTACTGTTCAGCTCTTTGGCCTTTGAGCAGCCTGTGAGATAACTTCGGTAACGAGCTGCTCGTGCTTGTCTGTCTGAGTAATATAAAACTTCTTTTCTGATTTATGATTGTTCTTTACGTATTCAATTATATCTTGGGCTTTTTCTTTGCCGATGAAGAAAAACTTGTAATCATCAAAAATGTGAAATCTGAGATAACCATCTTCAGAAATACAAATCCAATGTACATCTTTCTGTGAGGATAAGCAAGGAATTACTACATTAAGCTCGAAGTCAAAGTGTGTTTTAATTCCCGGATCATTTACTGCTTTAGCGTTGCTGTTGTCGAACAGAATCTCCATAATTTTATCGCTGTTCAGATTTAAATAGTTAGTAACAGAAGCTTTTCTGTCATCATAACGGGCATAACTGAATGTCATGTTCGTTTTCAGCTTCAGTTTCTTCTCCATATCATTCAAAGATTTAAATTTAAATCTTTGGTCTGCATAATAGTAGTATTTATCTGCTTTTTCATCTTTAACGGCAACAGCGCAATCAGTTGAGATTCCTTTGATTTTGTATACTGAAATTTCAGCTTTCATTATTTCGGATTCAACCTCATAAAAACTTTCAACAGTTGCATTTGCTATTTTTTTGTCGATGTATTTTTTGTCGCAATCACCACCATATTGAACAGAATATTTTTTGGAGTTGAATCTTAAAATTCCGTATTTACTGTAAAACGGATATTTTTCAAACTCCTCCTTGACAAATACTTCAGTTGCAGAGTCGACTTTTGTTCCTTCAGGTATAACTACTATTTCAGTTGCATTTTCTCCGACTGTCTGCGTTGTTGATTCGCGAATGGCATCAACAGGTGTGCCTGTTGGCGGGGCAGAAGGCTTGGGGTTTTGATAAAAGTTAATTGCCGTACAAATTATAACAAAACAGGCGGCAACCGGAATTAATTTGAAATATTTTTGCTTGCTTCTTTTCGGATTTGCTTTTTCAATTAAATCATCATCGATTTCATTTAATGCCTGAATAATCTCGAATTCATTCATATTCTACACCTTCCTTTTCTAAAAAAGCTTTCAGTTTATTCCTCGTTCTCATAAGGTTCATTTTAACTTTGCTTTCCGTAAAGAGAAAACCTCTTGCAATTTCTTTTACAGATAACAGGTACCAGTATCTTTGCAGGAAAATATTTCTGCTTTCACTATCAAGTGATTTTAAAAATCGTGATAACTTTTCGGCAAGTTCTTTGTTATCTATTTCTTTTTCCGTTGTATCAGGTGAGGGGATACAATCTTTCAATTCATCTAAAACCAGACTTGCCTGAGAAGAGCCTCTTTTTTGTGCTGAATATTTATCGTAAATATCAAGTGCAAGATTTCTTGTGATTTTTCCGAGAAATGTTGAGAGCACGGAAGGTTTTTTCGGTGGAATATTGTTCCATGCTCTGGTGTAAGTATCGTTTACGCATTCTTCGGAGTCTTCTCGGTTTCCCAAAATGTTATATGCTATGGTATAGCAATATTTTCCGTACTTTTTGTCTGTTTCTGTAATTGCAGTTTCATCTCGTTGCCAATATAATTCTACAATTTTTTCATCATTCATACAAAAACCTCCTCATACATATAAACGGAAAATTTTTCTATCCGTCACTATTATAGCAGAAAAATAATAAATATAAATAAAAACTCCGTAAGACCAATACTTTGTAAAGTCTTACGGAGCTGTAATATATTTGGTTTATCCGAGGAATTCTACTAATTCACTGATGTGAGATAAGATATAGCCTAAATCCTTGAAAACCCAACGAATCATATTGAAGAAAATTGAAAGGGGGTTTGTGAGAATCTTAACTTCAAGTTTGCCTGTGTTTTCTACAAAAGATTCTGTTTTTGTGAATTTGAAGTTTACCTCTGCTGCTGCGTGGTCTGAAAGGTCTGCGCCTGCATCATCTTTAAGCCATACAAATTTCTGGTCAAGAATTTCTACGGTGACACCACCACCATCTTTATAAAGGAATTTTTCAACTGAGTCCCAGTTGCCCCAGGGGCTGATACCTGTTGAAGTCCATTTTGAGAAATCAGTATAATTTCCTTCGTTGTGAATTTCAACCCAGGCATCTTTAAGGCCGCAGAATCTATGGAAGATTTTGTACTGGTCAGAGTTTACTTCAGTAGCGTGCAGATAGTGGTTGAAATCACCCGTTACGATAACAGGGCGGTTGTTCTTTTTGTAATTCTGCTCAATAAGAGTTGCAAGCTGCATATAGTTGCTGTAACGTGCTTCCTGAGAACCTTTTGTATCGAAAGCATCTGCGTGAATGTTGTAGAAGTCTACGATAATACCATCACCGATGTCAATTGCAGCATACAAAAGACCTTTTGGGGTAAGCAGGTCACCCTCTGAAATTGAGCCGTAAGCCCTGAACCATTGCTCACGTTTTTCATTGTAAATGGGCATTGTTTTTGTGTAGATGTTAAGTCCGTCACCACCGGGTATTGAGCCTGTGTGGCATGTGCGGTAATCATAGCCGGTCATGCTTTGGTAAAGTTTTCTGTTATAACCGAAATCTTCTTGTGTTGCAACAATGTCAAAACCGTTTTCGACAATATAGTTGCCGATAATCTGCTGACACAGGGGTACATCTTTTCCGCTGAAATTCGGCATACCTGCAACGTTGTAGTTCATCATTTAAACTGTGATGGAGTTATCTTCTTCCGGCACATCGGGTGTAGGTACAACTTCACCCGTGCCACCTGTTGTTTCTTCAGTTGTTCCTTCTTCAGCAAGGGTAGTTACTGCAAAGCAACTGAATACCATGATAACTGCAAGCAGTAATGAGACAAATCTTTTCATAATACGACACCTTCTTTTAACAATATGAAACATTTTACCACTTGTTTTTTCTATAGTCAATATAATTATTAAAAATAATTAAAGAAAATTAAAAAGGCGACCGCGGTTAACGCTGTCACCTTTGATGTGTTGATTATTAAAGTTTAATCTTGATTGTTTTGATTTCGAAGGGATGGAATGTAAGACCCAGCTTACCGTCAACTGCAGTAATTTCTTCCTCATTTTCTTCAAGAAGGTTTGTGATGTGAGCTTCCTTGATGTCGCCCTTCACAGAAAGTGTGCAGTTTGTTCTCTTATTCCATGTTTCATATGCACGGATAACAACTTCATCGCTGTCTTCTGCAATCTTGACTGTTTCGATGATAACGTTTGATTTATCGCATGAAACAAGTGAGTAAACGCTTTCGAGTTTACCTGCGTGTGCAGAAGTTTTTACGCAATGGAGAGGTACGTTAAGTGAGAACGCCTGGTCAACAACGTCAGATTCGCAAACAAGTCCTGCATGAGGATAGAGAGCAGTAAGAATATACTGCGGTCCTTTATCCTGGTTTACACAGGGTTCCATTGATGCACGGATAAGAGATGTTCTTACTCTGCCGTCTTTGATGTCGTGACCGTATTTTGAATCGTTGAGAAGTGAGAAGCCGAAGCCGTTTTCACTAAGGTCAATCCACTTGTGACCGCTTACTTCAAACTGTGCAAATTCCCAGAGAGTATTATCGTGAGCATTTCTTTCAATGTTACCGAACTGAATGTCAAATGTAGCCTTTGCAGCGTTAACATCAACGGGGTTGTCAACTTTGATAAGAATATGAGTTTCTTTCCAGTCAAAGTCGTAAGCCACGTCAACTCTGTCGTTATCTGCATAAACTATGAAGTAAACGTTGAAGATTGTATTTCTGAACTTTCTTACAACTTTATAAACTGCACGTACTGCACCGTTTTCAATAATTTCAGCAGACTGAACGTCGTCAATGTTCCATGAAATTTCTTTGTAGTATGCTTTAACATCCCATGCTTCGTGGTTGTGGGGTCTGTCGTCGTAAGCAATAAGTCTGTTCATAACTTCGCCTGCAGGTACGACATCTCTGCCTGTTTCTTTATGAATAAGGCTTGTGATATTGTAGTCAGCGTTGAATTCTGCTTTGAGATATTTTGTTTCAAAGCCTGTCGCAGTTGCATCGATAACAGAATTATCTGCTTTTTCACCGTCTTTGATTGAGAAAACTTTATAACCTTTTGCAGGAACATTCTGAGCGAAGAAGCAAAGCTTGCCGTCATAAGTTTTCTGCCACTTCATTTCGTTGCCGTTTTCATCAACGATAATGAAGTTTTCATTTTCAGGCATATCAGCAATAACAACATCATTTCTTACTTTGCCGAGAGTGTTGAAAACAACAAGTGAATCTGAATCAGTCGCAACGTTTTCGGCAATAAGCTGAAGTGTTCTGTCAAGTCTTGCTTTTCCTTCTTTGAGAAGATTGCCGTATGCCACATCAGAATCTTCATAAACCTCGTTGATTGAAGAACCGGGGAGAATATCGTGGAACTGATGCAGAAGAATACATTTCCAATCAGCAGTGAATTCATCTCTCGGGTATTCGTCGCCGAGTTCAATGTTTGCGATTGAAGCGATTGTTTCAAGGTCGTGAAGAAGAATTTCACTCTTTCTGTTGTTCTTCTTGTTTGCTGCCTGTGAAGTAAGTGTTGCTCTGTGGAACTCAAGATAGAGTTCACCAACCCAGGTGGGAAGTCTGTCTGATGAGCCGACTTCTTCGTCAAGACGTTTGTAGAAATCAAGTGAAGGTTCATTTACGAATTTCGGGCAACCGGGAAGACCTTTGTTAAGGCGTCTGCCGTATTCGAGCATTTCTCTTGTAGGGCCGCCGCCGCCGTCGCCCCAGCCGAATGTCATAAGAACATTGTTGTTAAGGTCTTTCTGTGAATATCTGTGCCAACCGCCTATCATATCAGAAGGTGAAAGATATGCGTTATATGTAGTCATGAAACGTGTGCCTACGTCGTCACCGCTGCGGCTTGGTGAGAAGTGAGAAAGAACTTCAGTGCCGTCAATACCTTTCCACATAAATGTGTCAAAGGGTACGCGGTTGTATTCGTTCCATGAAATTTTAGTTGTCATAAAGTAGTCGCAACCACTCTTACGGATAATCTGCGGAAGTGCTGCAGAATAACCGAAAACGTCAGGCTCCCACATGATTTTGCAGTCAACGTCAAATTCCTTTTTGAAGAATCTTTTACCGACAAGGAACTGACGTACGAGAGATTCACCTGAAGGTACGTTTGTATCAGGTTCAACCCACATACCGCCTTCGATTTCCCAGCGGCCTTCTTTTACCATCTTTTTGATGCCTTCGTAAACTTCAGGGTAATCTTCTTTAACATATTCGTAAAGCTGAGCCTGTGAAGACATAAATTTATATTCAGGATATTCTTCCATAAGTTTTAAAACTGTTGCAAAAGAACGGCCTGCTTTTTCTCTTGTCTGACGGAGTCTCCAGAGCCACGCAACGTCAATGTGAGTGTGACCGATACCTGAAGTTGTAACGTCAAGTGTCATTTTGCCGTAAAGATTAGCATCAAGGTAATCCATACAAGCCTTTGCACTTTCAACGAGTTCTTCGTGTGTGGAGTCAATAACAAGAAGGTTAACAGCAGCGTTGAGAACTTTGATGATATCAACGCGGTCCATATCGTCAGGACCGTACTGTTCAGCAATTTCAAGGGGAGTTTTAAGGTCGAAAATAAGTTTCCAGAGAACGGGGTCAATCTGTTTGATTCTTGCTTTGAAAACTCTCTGACCTCTGTATTCGTGTTTATCAAGATATGCGTTAAGGTGCATATCGTATTTTTCTCCGCCTTCAGCGTTTTCAAGAAGAAGGACATCCTTATGGTTTGAGTCACAACCCTGAATCAGTTTGCCGTTAGCAAAGATAATAAACTGTGTATCGCTTGTTCTCCAGCCGTCTCTGCCTGAACCGTATGTAGGCATAACTTCGTAGAAAACATTACCACCTTTAAATTCTTCAGGAACAGTAAAGCTGTGCTTGAAACGGCAGTAGTATTCGGGTGAACCCCAACGTCTGCCTTCGGGAAAAGCTTCCCAGTTTCCGTTGTCTTTATTTTCGACAGTTTCCTGCCCTTCGCAGAAATAGTAATCATCAAGAACGAGTGAACGGATAACAAGTTTCTGTTCAACGGTTTCAATCATTCTTTCGATTCTTCCTGCATACATGTAGCGCTCGGAGTTTTTATCTCTGAACGGTGCATTGTATGTTGCCATAAAATTCCCTCCTTAAGGAATATTAATTATTATTTTTGCTGAGCTTTAGGCTCTTTCATTGTAAGAGAAATACGTTTCTTTGCTTCTTCGACGCTTATAACCCATACAGTTACAATATCGCCCACTTTAAGCACTTCTGAAGGATGCTTGATGAATCTGTTTGTAATCTGTGAAATATGAACAAGTCCGTCCTGATGAACACCAATGTCAACAAATGCACCGAAGTCTATAACGTTTCTTACAGTACCTTTGAGCTGCATGCCCGGTTTTAAATCCTTCATTTCCATAACATCTGTACGCAGTAAGGGCGGCGGAAGCTCATCACGTGGGTCACGTCCGGGACGTGAAAGTTCTTTTATAATATCCTGAAGTGTAGGCACACCTACGCCGATATGCTCTGCAACTTTTTCTTCGCCAAGTTGATTTACTCTGTCCGCAAGTTCACCGATAGCTGAATTTTTAACATCGTCAAGAGTATATGAACAAACTTTAAGAAGCGTTTCTGCTGCTTTGTAGCTTTCAGGGTGAACACCTGTGTTGTCAAGAACATTCTTGCTTTCGGAAACTCTTAAGAAACCGGCTGACTGCTCAAATGCTTTCGCACCAAGCTTGGGAACTTTTTTCAGTTCGTTTCTGCCTGAGAAAGCACCGTTTTCTTCACGGTAAGTTACAATGTTTTTTGCAACACCTGAATTGATGCCCGAAACTCTTGAAAGAAGTGAGGGGGAAGCGGTGTTCAGGTCAACGCCTACATTGTTTACGCAGTCTTCAACAACTCCGTCAAGAGCGTTGCCAAGTTCATTCTGTGGCATATCGTGCTGATACTGACCAACACCGATTGATTTCGGGTCAATTTTAACAAGCTCTGCAAGGGGGTCCTGCAAACGTCTTGCAATAGAAACAGCACTTCTTAAAGAAACATCAAACCGGGGGAATTCTTCTGCTGCAAGTTTTGATGCAGAGTAAACTGATGCGCCTGCTTCACTTACTACCATGTAAGAAACTTTTCTGTCGATTTCTTTGAGCAAATCTGCAGTGAAAATTTCCGTTTCCTTTGATGCAGTACCGTTACCGATTGAAACTGTGTCAACCTTGTGTTTGTTTATGAGAGATTTGATTGTAACTTTAGCACTTTCTTTCTGTGCCTCTGAATGTGTTATATAAATAACGCCTGTGTCAAGCACTCGTCCTGTAGAATCAACAACTGCAACCTTACATCCTGTTCTGTAACCCGGGTCAAGACCGAGAACGGTTTTGCCTTTAACGGGTGGCTGAAGAAGAAGCTGTTTTAAGTTCATTGAGAAATTTTTGATTGCAGAAACATCAGCTTTTTCTGTAAGAATGTTTCTGATTTCTCTCTGCACGCTTGGCTCAATAAGTCGTGAATATGCGTCTGCGCCGGCATCGCGTACAACGTCGGTTGCCGGTGAACCTGTGTTTTTTAGATAAATTCTGTTGATAACTCCGAGAGCCTTTGTAATATCAAGTTCAAGTTTTACTTTTATAAAGCCTTCTCTTTCAGCTCTGTCAATTGCAAGCACTCTGTGGTCTGCAATTTTTTCAACAGGCTCGTTATAATCATAATACTGTGTGTAAGGGCTTTCTGCGTTTTCATCAGTTGCAACAGTAATAACTTTTCCGCATACTGTGAAAAGATTACGCAGTCTTTTTCTGATTTCGGCATTGTCAGAAATAATTTCCGCAATAATATCCATTGCACCTTTAAGAGCGTCTTCTGCGGTTTCAACACCTTTTTCGGAATCAATGTATTTTTCTGCTTCTTCAATGGGAGCAGGGAAGTCTTCTGTCTGCTCGAGAATATCAAGTGCCAACGGCTCAAGACCTTTTTCTTTAGCAACAGATGCACGTGTTTTTCTTTTCTGCTTGAAGGGACGGTAAATATCTTCAAGTTCAACGAGTGTCATTGCCTTTTCAATATCTGCGGCAATTTCTTCTGTCATTTTTTCCTGTTTTTCAATTGAAGCGTAAATCTCTTCGCGACGCTTGTCCAGATTGCGGAGATATTCAAGTCTGTCGTTAACAGCACGTAAAGTCTGGTCGTCAAGAGTGCCGTGTGCTTCTTTTCTGTAACGGGCGATAAAGGGGATGGTGTTGCCTTCGTCAATGAGTTTAACAACATTCTCAACCTGCCAGTTTTTAAGCTTGAATTCATCACATAAAGTTAAAATAATATCCATGTTCTACCTACCTTATATTTTGTATACCCACCTTACAGGGTTTTCGTCAATATATCGCCATTGTTCTTCATAATCCTGCAATCCTCTGATGATATGGTCGAAATAAGACCTTTGCCAAAGGCTTTCTGCAGGAGAATTTCTTATGTTGTTTACCATTTTTGTTGTCTGATATTTAAACCATCCCATTATATTTCCTATCGTAGGGGACGGGTTTCCCGTCCAGTTATGGGAAATCACAATAATCATATGGATGTGATTTGGCATAATAACAAATTTCTCAACGGATACGTTGGGGTACTTTGTTTTTATTTGATTTATATACTTTTCAACAATATCTCCATAGGCTGTGTTTTTAGGGACGGGAAACCCGTCCCCTACGATGATTTGTGAGAGATTGTGCTCTTTGTTTTTGATGCACAAAGTCACAAAATAAGCACCAACGGATGAATAATCGTAATTTGCAAGACGTATTTTTTTACGATTGTGTAAATCCATGTTATACCTGCCTTATACAATATATAGTAAATTATACAAGAACTGAAAATAAAAATCAATAAATATGTCTTTATTTTTCCGTTGTTATGTGCTAAAATTTAACAGGTGATTTTATGCAGAATGTAAAAAGTTTTATCAAAAATGAAATAGTGCTTGTTTTGTCTTTTATTCTGGCGGTAATTTCTTGTTTTTTGGTAGTGCCGAATAAAGGATATATTGATTATATCGACTTCAAAACACTTGTATTGCTTTTCAGTTTAATGGCAGTTACTGCGGGTCTTAACAAAATCGGTGTGTTTAAACTTCTTGCGGAAAAACTCCTGAAATTTGTGAAAAGTTTTTCTTCATTAAGCATTGTTCTGTGTCTTCTCTGCTTCTTTTCTTCAATGCTTATAACTAACGATGTTGCACTTATAACGTTTGTGCCTTTTACTCTTCTGATACTTAATTTAACCGAAAAAAAAGATAAAGCGATAATTTTAATAACGCTTGAAACTGTTGCTGCGAACTTAGGCAGTATGGCAACACCTATAGGCAATCCGCAGAATCTGTATCTTTTTTCAAAGTATGAAATGAGTATGCCTGATTTCTTTTCTGCCATTCTTCCCTATGCCGGATTGTCGCTTGCACTTATTGTTGTTTCAGCACTTTTCACAGGCAAGGAAAAAATCGAAATAGCAAACGAAAAAACGGAGTTTAATTTTGATATCAGAATAATTATCTATTCTGTTCTTTTTGTGGTGGCACTTTTAAGTGTTTTCAGAGTTGTGCATTTTCTTGTGCTTTTAGGTGTAACACTTGTTTCTGTTTTGATTTTTGACAGAAAAGTACTTAGAAATATAGACTACAGCCTTTTGCTTACATTTGTTTTTCTGTTTATTTTCATCGGCAATTTAGGCAACATTCCTGCAGTGAATTCATTCCTTAAAAATATTGTTGCAGATAAAGAAATTGCCGTAGGAATAATTTCAAGTCAGGTGTTTTCTAATGTACCTGCGGCAATACTTCTTTCGAATTTCACAAATAATGTTAAAGATTTGCTGGTGGGTGTAAACCTGGGGGGCTTAGGCACACTTATAGCTTCAATGGCAAGTCTTATTTCATTTAAACTTGTAGCAAAAGAGGGGATTAATGTCAAAAAGTATATTATGGTATTCACTTTGGTGAATATTGCTTTTCTTGGTATTAATTTGCTTCTTACTCTTGTGTAATTTTTTTAGAAAAAACTATTGACACACCCTGAAAACAGTGCTATAATTTTTTCAATATTTTAAAAGCGATGACGAAGACGGACGATTTGTTCAGACTTTCAGAGAGCAGTTGGCTGGTGTGAAACTGCAGTGTGGCTTTTCAGGTCCTATCACTTCCGAGCTGAAGATGCAAAAGGTTAACCGAGTAGTGTCTTACGTGTACGCTGCGTTAGTGCGAAGGAGCTGATAGGCTCTGCAGAGGGGCGTCTTAAGTGGCGCAATTTGAGTGGTACCGCGGATTGAGTTTATTCCGTCTCAAAGTTTTCAAAGAAGCTTTGAGGCGGCTTTTTTATTGCTTCAGAGTTTCAGAACCCATTACAATCGGAGGTTATGAAAATGGAAAATCATTCATCAGACAAACAACTTATGGAAATCGTCAGGAGAATCAGACTGATGCGTCTTGACGCAGGCTATTCTGTGGAAGAAATGGCTGATAAAACTGACATTTCTGCAGAACTGTATCAGACTTATGAAGCGGGTGAAACAGATTTGCCCTTTACTTTCATTCATAAGTGTTCACTCGCTTTTGGTATCGAACTTTCAGATATTCTTGAAGGTCAGAGTGCAAACCTTACTTCTTACACAGTTACAAGAAAAGGCAAAGGCCAGGTAACTGCAAGCGAAGATGGCATTGAAATCAAAAACCTTGCTCCCAGATTCAAGAAAAAACTCGGTGAGCCTTACTTTGTTAAATATGAATATTCTGCTGAACAGCAGGAAAAACCTATCCACACAACAACTCACTCAGGTCAGGAATTTGATATGGTTCTGAGTGGTACTCTTAAAGTGCAGATCGGTGACAATACTGAAGTTCTCCGCGAAGGTGACAGTATTTTCTACAATTCATCAGAGCCTCACGGTATGATTGCCGTAGGCGGTGAAGACTGTACTTTCCTCGCAGTTGTTTTTGCAGGTAACGAAGATGTTGAGGAAGAAGAAATCCTTTCAAGCATTGTTACTGCAAGAACTACTAAAAATCTCACCTGTGAAAAATTCATTCACACAACAGAAGATGAAAACGGAGTTCTTCAGGAAATCTCTTTTACAGATGACGATAAATTCAACTTTGCATTTGACGTTGTTGATGCTATTGCTGATAAGAACCCCGATAAACTTGCAATGATTCACGTCGGCATTGATAAAACAGAAAGAAGATTCACTTTCAACGATATGAAGCGCGGTTCTGCACAGGCTGCAAACTACTTCAAATCATTGGGCATCAAAAAAGGCGACAAGGTTATGCTTGTTCTCAAGCGTCACTATCAGTTCTGGATGTCAATTCTCGGCCTTCACAAACTTGGCGCAATTGTAATTCCTGCAACACATCAGCTTAAAGACCACGATTTTGAATATCGTTTCAACGCAGCAGATGTTAAAGCAATCGTTTGTACTGCAACTGATAACACACCTGAACAGGTTGATCTGGCAGCAAAGAATTCACCTTCACTCCAGACGAAAATCATCGTTGGAGGTCACAGAGAAGGCTGGCACAACTTTGATGATGAAAGTGTTCTCTTTACCCGTAAATACGAAAGAGAAGAAGACACAGCCTGCGGTAACGACCCCATGCTTATGTTCTTTACATCAGGTACAACAGGCTATCCCAAAATCGCAGCACATTCACATAAATATCCTCTCGGTCATTTTATCACAGCAAAATACTGGCACTGTGTACGTGAAGATGGCGTTCACTTCACAATTTCCGATACAGGCTGGGGTAAAGCACTCTGGGGTAAACTCTACGGTCAGTGGCTCTGCGAAGGTGCAGTGTTTGTTTATGACTTTGACCGTTTCAATGCTGCAGATATCTTGCCTATGTTTGCAAAATATCACATCACAACCTTCTGTGCACCTCCCACAATGTACAGAATGTTAATCAAGCAGGATATTTCACAGTACGATTTAAGCTCAATCGTTCACGCAACAACAGCAGGTGAAGCACTTAACCCTGAAGTTTTCAAACAATTTGAGAAAATAACAGGACTTCGTATTATGGAAGGCTTCGGTCAGACAGAAACAACTCTTACAATCGCAAACCTTGCAGGTATGCAGCCTAAAGTCGGCTCAATGGGTAAACCCATTCCTCTTTATGATATCGACATCGTTGACTCTGACGGCAACCCCGTAGGTGTTGGTGAAAACGGTGAAATCGTTGTACGCACAGATAAATACGTGCCCAACGGTTTGTTCCTCGGCTATCACAACGATGAAGAAAAAACAAAAGAAGCATGGCACGATGGTATGTATCACACAGGCGACGTTGCATGGCGAGATGAAGACGGCTACTTCTGGTATGTGGGCCGTGCTGACGATGTTATCAAGTCTTCAGGTTATCGTATCGGACCATTCGAAATCGAAAACGTTATTATGGAACTTCCCTATGTTCTTGAATGTGGTGTTTCAGCAGCACCCGATGAACTCCGCGGCCAGGTAGTCAAGGCAAGCATTGTTCTTACTAAAGGCACAGAGGGCACAGAAGAGCTTAAGAAAGAAATCCAGAACTACGTTAAAGAGAAAACAGCACCCTATAAATATCCCAGAATCGTTGTTTTCAAAGACGAACTTCCCAAAACAATCAGCGGTAAAATCCAGAGAAATAAATTATAATTTATATGTGTCAAGTGAAAAGTTGAAAATGGCCCCCTTGCCTAAAGGGGGCTGGCAAAACCGTAGGTTTTGACTGGGGGATATTGCAAAAAAGTTTAATGAAATCAATGTAATAATATCCCTCCGTCTT
>JAGBHV010000057.1 GCA_017935325.1 Clostridia bacterium | reverse complement strand
TGATAGCATAGAGTCTGCCGTCTTCGCCTTTACGGATCCATGAAATATCGTCGCCTACACACCATACTTTGTAACCTTTTTTGAGGTATTTTTCAGGGGGAATCATCATAGCGAGGTTTGTTTTACCGCAAGCTGAGGGGAATGCAGCGCAAACATATTTAACTTCGCCTTCGGGATTTTCGATACCGAGGATGAGCATGTGTTCTGCCATCCAGCCTTCGTTCTTACCGAGGTAAGAAGCAATACGAAGAGCAAAACATTTTTTACCGAGAAGAACGTTTCCGCCGTAACCTGAGTTAACAGAAATAATTGTGTTGTCCTGGGGGAACTGGCAGATGTATCTCTTTTCTTCGTCGATGTCACAACGGCAGTGAAGACCTCTAACCCAATCTTCGCCATCGCCGTATGTGTCAAGAACTGCTTTACCTACGCGAGTCATGATAACCATGTTAAGAACAACATAGATAGAGTCTGTAAGTTCGATACCTACTTTTGAGAATTCAGAACCGATGGGGCCCATTGAATAAGGGATAACATACATTGTTCTGCCTTTGTAGCTGTCACGAGCGATATCGTAAAGCATTTCATAAGCTTCAGCGGGATCCATCCAGTTGTTTGTGGGACCTGCTTCTTCCTTTGTGGGAGCGCAGATGAAAGTACGGCCTTCAACACGAGCAACGTCGTTTACAGCTGTACGATGAAGATAACAATCGGGAAGTTTTTCCTGATTGAGTTTAATCATTTCGCCTGTTGCGCAAGCTTCTGCACGGAGTGCTTCGATCTGTTCCTCTGAACCATCAATCCAAACAACATTGTCGGGTTTTACGAGTTCAATTTTCTCGTCGATCCATGAGAGGATACTTTTGTTTTGAGTCAGTGCTGCCATTATGTGTACTCCTTTCGCCCTGTAATCTGAGGGCTAAAAATAAATAATTTACTACATTTACAAGGTACTCCATTGTACAATGATAGTATACCTAAAACTTCAGAAAATTTCAATTACTAATTTGTTAATTTCCTGACAAATTTTTACAAATTTTCCGTTAATATTGACAATTATCTATGGGCATCGTAGCATACGCATTCAGGTTAAGGTCTGCAAAAGTTTTATTCTGTGCTTCATAGTAGCCTTGTGCACCCACCATAGCCGCATTATCACCGCAGTATTTAAGCTCGGGACAGTAAAGAGTCCAGCTGTGTTTTTCGCAAAGCTTTTTCATATCTTCCCTGAGCATTGAGTTAGCACTTACACCGCCTGCAAGCACAACTTTATTATGCCCTGTCTGCAAAACGGCCTTTTCAACATTTGTTGTAAGGCATGTAACAACAGCGTTCAAAAAGCTTGCACCTAAATCAGGCAGAGGAAGCTCCTCCCCTTTTTGTTTTGCATTGTGAATCAGGTTGATAACTGATGTCTTGAGTCCCGAAAAGCTGAAATCAAGTTCACTTCCGTCAACTCTGGGACGGGGGAATTTGTAGGCAAATCTGTCGCCGTCTTTTGCAATTTTATCAAGATTAAGTCCGCCCGGATAATTAAGTCCCATTGTTCTTGCGGCTTTGTCAAGTGCTTCGCCTGCGGCATCGTCACGTGTTCTGCCCACAATTTCAAATTCGGTATAGCTTTTTACATTAATCATATGTGTGTGACCGCCTGAAACAACAAGGCAGAAGAAAGGCGGCTCAAGCTCAGAAAATGTAAGGTAATTTGCCGCAATATGAGAACGCAGATGATGCACGGGAATAAGAGGTAAACCTGATGAAAGAGAAAGCCCCTTTGCAAAATTCACACCTACGAGTAACGCGCCGATAAGACCGGGGGCATATGTTACGGCAATGGCATCAATATCTTTTATTGTGCATTCTGCCTGCTTTAAAGCATCTGACACAACGTGTGAAATTGCCTCTGCGTGCATACGTGACGCAATTTCAGGCACAACTCCGCCGAAAACTATATGTTCTTTAACCTGTGATGCAACAACATTTGAAAGCACTTTTCTGCCGTCTTCAACAACTGCTGCGGCTGTTTCGTCACAGGATGATTCTATTGCAAGGATTTTCATTGTTTTTCTCCTTTCAGGTATTTGTTATAGATAAAGGCATCTTCTGTGGGCTGACGGTAAAAATTCTTCCTTTCACCCATTTTTACGAAACCGAATTTTTCATATAATGCTATAGCAGATGTGTTGCTTTTTCTCACTTCAAGAGTAATAAATTCATCACCAAGATAAACAGAATTCAGTATTGCCCTGTGAAGGACAGAAGAAGCAATGCCTTTATTTCTCCATTTTTCCTTAACTGCAATGTTCGTTACGGAGCATTCGCCGAAAGCAGAGATTGTGCCCATATAACCTGCAATTTCTCCGCCAACATCAGCAACAAAGAAATAAGCCTGAGGATTTTCAAGCTCCTCTCTTAACGATTTTTCACTCCAGGGAGAAGAAAAACACTCTTTTTCAACTTCTGCCACACCTTGTATATCTTCTTCTTTCATGAATCTGATAATCGGCAGAGTTTTTAAATCTTCATTCAGTTTCAGAAGTCCGTCATAAATTTCCTTTGCGCAGTTCTTGTAGACTTCAAGACTTCCGCCGTAAGGGTCAGAAATACCGTTTCCTAATACGTAAACCCTGCCCTTACCTACAATCGGAATAAGATTAATAGCATGGCTGTGGCTTAAGCACACAAATAAATCAGTTTCCATTAATAATTCTCCTGAAAGCGGACGCGAAACGTGTTCTGAAATGTCAACACCATAATCACGGGCGGCAAGAACAGAATTTTCACTTACATTCATTCCGAAAACCGCACTGAGACCTGCGCTGTAAACTTCAATTTCAGGATTTATTTTTTTAAACAGACCTTCTGCCAGCGGACTCCGGCAGGTGTTGCCTGTGCATAAAAAGGTTATTATCATTTGCAATCGTACCATGTCTTTCCGCTCTGAACGTCAGCTTTCAGTCTGACCTTCATATTACAAGCGTTTTCCATTTCTTCAGCGAGAATTTTCTGAACTTTTTCTGCTTCGCTTTCGAGAGCTTCAACTATAAGTTCGTCGTGCACCTGAAGAATAAGCTTTGAAGAAAGCTTTTCGTCTTTCAATCTGTTATATACTTTAATCATTGCGATTTTAATGATATCTGCTGCCGTGCCCTGAATCGGCATATTTCTTGCAACCCTTTCACCAAAACCGCGTGTAATAGCGTTTGATGCAGAAAGTTCAGGCAGATAACGTCTTCTTGCAAAGAGAGTTTCTGCATATCCTCTTTCTTTTGAATCGTTTATTACTTCTTTCATGTATCTGTCAACGCCGCTATAATGGTTAAGATAGCCCTTGATGTAACTGTCTGCTTCTTTTCTTGTAACGCCGATATCTTTCGCAAGTGAAAACGCACCTATTCCGTAAACAATACCGAAATTCACGGCTTTAGCACGGCTTCTCATCAGGGGTGTTACCATATTTTCAGGCATATTGAAAACCTGAGAGGCTGTTTCTGTGTGAATATCGCGGTCAGAGTTAAAAGATTCAATCATAGCCTTATCGTTTGCAATATCAGCAAGAACACGCAGTTCAATCTGCGAATAGTCGGCATCCACAAGAACCTTCCCCTCACTTGCAGTAAAGAATTTTCTCATTTCTCTGCCGAGAGCAGAACGCACGGGAATATTCTGCAGATTAGGTTCAGCGGAAGAAATCCTTCCCGTTCTTGTTTCTGTCTGGTTAAGTGTTGAATGAATTCTGCCGTCATCGCCGATAACTTTCACAAGACCGTCGCAATAAGTTGATTTGAGCTTTGAGAAAGTTCTGTAATCAAGTATCATCTGAATAACGGGGTGAGCATATTGGAGACTTTCAAGCACTTCTGCATTCGTTGAATATCCGCTTTTTGTTTTCTTTTTTGCAGGCAGACCCAAATCTTCAAACAAAGCCACACCTAACTGTTTAGGTGAATTTATATTGAATTCATAGCCTACTTCTTCATAAATATTTTCCTGAAGCACTCTTATATCATCTTCAAGTTTATTGCCGAATGCGATAATACCCGCTTTGTCAACTTCAAAGCCTTCGCGTTCCATTGAAGACAAAACTTCACTCAAAGGAATTTCAATATCAAATAAAAGGCGGGTCTGTTCATTTTTGGTAATTTCTGAATTCATTTTTTCCGTAAGAGCTTTTATTGCACCTACAGAAATAATCATTTCATCTTCCGTATCTGCCTTTACTTCAACACCGTATTCCTTAGCAAGACGTAAGAGTGTGTAGTCATTTGATGAAGGATTTAAAATATACCCTGCAAGAGAAATGTCAAAGCCTATATTTCTGAATTCTTTGTCATTCTGTTTGCAATAGGTGTGTATAAGCTTTGTATCGGTTGTAAACTTCTTCTTGCTTTCGTCGCTTAAGAAATCAAGCATAAAATTATCAAATGCAAGTTGCATTGATGAAACGCAGTAAACAGTATTATCAAAAAGGAAATACACCTCTGCAACGTTTATTCCTGAAAATTCGCAGATGAAATAAATATCCTTTTCTTTTTCAATCAACTTCTGCACTTCGTCAATATAAGAATCTTTGTAATTTATTTCAAGTGCATCCATTTCTTCGTCAGGAGTGATTTCGGCACCGTCAAGACCTAATTTTTCATTAAGCGAGAAAATTTCAAGGTGGTTGAGCAATTTTGCCGCTTCACCTTTCTGACATTCACCGGGAGTATAATCTTCATATTTTTTTGAAATCGGCACATCGCGGCTGATTCTGCCCAGCTCACGGCTTAAGTAAGCACTTTCCTTGCCGTTTTCAAGTTTTTCACGCATTTTGGGAGTAACTTTCATAGTGGGCAACGCTTCATAAACTCCGTCAACAGAGCCGTATTCTTTAATTAAATCTCCTGCAGTTTTCGGACCGATTCCCGCAACACCGGGAATGTTGTCGGAAGTGTCGCCCTGTAAAGCTTTAATTTCTATCATCTGGGGAGGAGTCACGCCGTATTCTTCCATAAGTGCACAACTGTCATAACGGATGTTGCCCATTTTTGTTGTGGCAAGAAGCACGTTTACATTTTTGTCAATTAACTGCAGACTGTCGCGGTCGCCTGTAGCAATAAAGCAGAAATCGTTTTCAGCCGCACCTGCAGCCAGAGTGCCGAGAATGTCATCAGCTTCCCAACCGTCAAGTTCAATTATCTTGTACCCTAAAAGGGATATGAGTTCTTTTACAATAGGCATCTGAGAAAAAAGTTCTTCCGGCATTGGTTTTCTGCCTGCCTTGTATCCGGAATACATCTCGTGCCTGAAAGTGGGAGCTTTTCTGTCAAAAGCCACAACAACAGCATCAGGATTTACTTCTTCACGCAGATTAATCAGCATTTTCATAAATCCGTAAATCGCATTTGTAAACTGGCCTTTTTTATTGTTTAAAAGTTTGATTCCGTAAAAAGCACGGTTTAAAAGGCTGTTGCCGTCTATAGCTAAAAGAATCATGAGATTACCTCCCGAAACATTAATCAAAATATTATAACATAAAATTGACTTTTTTAAAAGTATTAGTTATAATTTTATTAATAAAAATGCAAAGGAATTTTGTTATGAGTAAAATAATTGTTCAGCGTTTTGATTATCTGAAAGGTGCAATGGATATCGGCGGTGGAGTAAACCCTTTTTATGGTTCTGCACCCATCGGAAATAAAACAAATATTACAGATGACAGCTTCCGTTATTGCGTGAAAATCGCAAAGCATGAGGAAGACAATGTTGTACGTGCAGAATATGCAATCACTTATAAAGCAATCGGCGAAGTTGAGAAAGATAAGATTGTGTCTAAAGATTTTGATTTTTCACCTGAAGGCAAAGACGAAGCACAGAAATGGCTTGAAGAAGAATACGCAAAGGTAAACGCATAATATGAAAATTCTGTACGAAGATAAGAATGTGGCGGTTGTGGTAAAACCGCCCGAAATACTTTCGCAGTTTTCCGAAACTGAAGCAAATGCCGTATCGATTCTGAAAGAAATGACAGGCAGCGAAATTTTTGTTATCAGCCGTCTTGACAGAAATGTAGGCGGAGTGATGGTATTTGCCAAAAATCAGAAAGCTGCTGCAGATTTAACACGTCAGATGCAGTCAGGTGAATTCAGCAAAGAATATATTGCCGCAGTTTACGGTTGTCCCGAAGAAGATAAAGGCGTTTTTCAGGATTTACTTTTTAAAGATTCAAGAAAAAACAAATCTTTCGTTGTAAAAAAAGAGCGTAAAGGCGTGAAGAAAGCAAGCCTTGAATATGAAGTTATCGAAAAAAGAGATAATATTTCTATTGTGAAAATCCACCTTCACACCGGCAGAACTCATCAGATAAGAGTGCAGTTTTCTTCACGTAAAATGCCCCTTGTAGGTGACGGCAAATACGGAGCAAAGGATAATATAAAAAGCATAGGGCTTTTCTGCAGAGAAATCTCATTTAAAAACCCTGCGACAAAAGAAAATATGACTTTTTCAGCAGAGCCGGAAAATGTTTATCCGTGGAAATGAAAATGGCTTAAGGAAACACCGAATTTCCTTAAGCCATTTTTTACGTTTAAAAACTGATTATATTAAGATGTTCCAGCAGGATTTTAAGTCCGATAAGGATTAAAATCACACCGCCGGCAAGTTCTGCTTTTGATTTGAATTTTGTGCCGAAAACGTTACCTATTTTAACACCGATAAATGAAAGGATAAATGTTATAATTCCGATAAAAGACACGGCAGGCACGATTCTGACATCAGGAAGAAACGCATATGTAACACCTACCGCCAGAGCATCAATACTTGTGGCTATTGCCATAGGAAGCATTGCTTTAAATCCGAAAGAAGCATTTTTGTCATTGCAGCATTCTTCCTCATCATCTTTTGAAAGGGCTTCTCTTATCATGTTAGCGCCTATTAAAGCAAGAAGAACAAAAGCTATCCAATGGTCAAAGGTTTCAACATAATGCTTGAATTGCTTTCCTATCAAATAACCGATTAAAGGCATCGCAGCCTGAAAAACCCCGAAATAAAGGCCGGTAATAGTCATATGTTTAATTCTGGCTTTTTTAACTGAAAGACCTTTGCAGATTGCAACTGCAAAAGCATCCATTGCAAGACCTACCGCAGCCAAAAAAAGTTCTGATAAAGACATTGAAAACACCCTTTCTGCGTAAAAAACATTCTATCACAGAGACGCTTGTCTTGTCAATTACCAATTATATTTCACCTGCGAGCCGACATCGGTGGAAACATACAGTTAATCTGCAATTCACTTTTCACATTCACCCTACTTTTTATTAAAGCCTTCGCCGATTATTTCGCTTGAGGGCAGAACTATGGTAAATGCATTTTCATCAAATTCGGGAATCATTTTTGCAATTTTGCTGACTTCGTTTCTTTTCACCGCGCACATGAGCATTCTTTTGCTTTTTCCCGTGTAAGCACCCTCAACATTAATTATGCTCACTCCCCTGCCCATTTCGCTCATTATACCGAGAGAAATTTTCTGATACTCGTCTGTAATTATCATCAGAGTTCTGGAATCTGTAAGGCCGAAAAGTATTTTATCAATCACATATGACGATACGAAAATCAGAACAAGAGAATACATTGCACTTTCAGCATTGCGATAAACAATGCCTGCTGAAATCACAACCAGAAAATCAGCAAAAAGAATAAGCCTGCCCATTGAAAAATGGGGTTTTTTAAGCTGAATCAACTTTGCCAGAATATCTGTTCCTCCTGATGACAGACCGCGCACAAAAATAAGCGCCATAGCCCCTCCCGACAAAACACCGCAGAAAATTGAAGAAAGCATTTTATCACCCGTATAAGAAGGCAGAAAAGACAGTGCATCAATTGAGACAGACAGAAAAACGTTAATCAGAAAGGATTTTGCAATAAACTTTCCGCCAATCTTTTTCCAAGCTAAAACAAACAAAGGCAGATTAAGAATCAGCGATGCCATGCCTATGGGAATTTCTTCAAACAGATAATTTATGAGCATTGCAACACCTGTAACACCGCCCTGGGCGATGCCGTTATCTTCTGCAAAAACACGAATGGCGGCACTGTACAGAATACAGCCGCCGCCACAAAATATTATATCAAGAAAAGCTTCTCTGATTTTATTTTTCACGGTGCATCATTCCTTATGAATTATGTAAAGCCGTAAAAAGTTCGCGAAGTCTTTCACTTTCGCCTCTTAAATAAAGATATCCGAACAGAGCTTCAAGCCCCGTTGCATAATGGTAAGTTAAAACATCTGCACTTTTAGGCACGTGACCTGTGTGTGCATTTCTGCCACGTTTGAAAATATCGGTTTCTTCTTCTGTGAGCATATCCTGAATTGCTTTGATTTTCCTTGCCTGTGCAGATGCGGAAACCTCCTCTACCGCCAGAGCGTGCAGTTTTTTAACAGGCCTCGGGCATTCCGTAAGAAGAGTTTCACGCACGAACAATTCATAAACCGTGTCACCTATAAAAGCAAGCATCAGGGGGCTTAAATTATTGGGGTCGCATTTATTATCAGTAAATCTCATAACCAAACTCCATTACAGAACAAAATCAAATTCAAGGTCATAAATGCACACCGTATCACCTTCCTGAATTCCTTTTTCAAGAAGTGCATCAATAATGCCTGATGAGCGAAGAACTCTCTGAAAATATTGCAGAGATTCATAATCATCAAGGTCTGTTCTCTGAAGAATTTTAAGAAGCCATTCAGCCTCAACAAAATAAACATCATCCTGAACATCAATGGTGAATTTATTATCAGCCTTTTCAACGATAATTTCTGTGGGAATTTCTTCTGCCTCATACTGCTTTATGGGCGGTAAAGTCTGAAGCTTGTTCCATACAGTATTTATAACTTCCTTTGTACCTTCCGCAATCGGAGCGCACATTGTCATAAATTCATAGCCTTTGGAAGTAATATATTCGCGGAGTGTTTCAAGCTGTTCATCAGTTGCAAGGTCAACCTTGTTTGCAACGACAATCTGCGGTCTTTCTGACAAATCTTTATTGAACTTTGCAAGTTCATTGTTGATTGTTTCAAAATCTTCAATAGGGTCTCTGCCTTCACTACCTGCAACATCGAGAATATGAACAAGCATACGGCATCTTTCAACATGACGCAGAAATTCATGACCAAGGCCTACACCATCACCTGCACCCTCGATAAGACCCGGAATATCAGCCATTACAAATGAGTTTTCATCACCCATATCAATAACGCCCAACACAGGAGTAATTGTTGTGAAATGATAGTTTGCGATTATGGGCTTTGCTTCGCTGACAACGGAAATGAAAGTTGATTTACCAACATTGGGATAGCCTAAAAGACCAACGTCTGCAAGAAGCTTGAGCTCAAGGGTCACTTCCCAGCTTTCGCCCGGTGTTCCGCTTTTAGCAAAACGCGGAGTCTGCCTTGTGGGGGTTGCAAAGTGGTTATTACCCCAACCGCCTCTGCCGCCTTTCGCAGCAATAAAAGTATCCATCGCGCCCATATCTGCCATAATTGCGCCGCTTTCAACTTCACGGATTATTGTGCCCTTGGGAACGCGGATTATTAAATCTTTACCTTTTTTGCCGTTTCTTCTGCCGCCCTGACCTTTTTCGCCGTTTTCTGCAGTATACTTTCTTTTGTATCTGAAATCGGCAAGGGTTGACATATTTGTATCAACCTGAAAAACGATGTCGCCGCCTTTACCGCCGTCACCGCCGTCAGGTCCGCCGGAAGCGACATATTTTTCCCTGTGGAACATAACGGCACCGTCACCGCCGTTACCTGCTTTGATTTTAATTTTCGCAACGTCTACAAACATTAACAGTCGCCTCCTAAGTTTTGTATCAAAAAACTTTATCAAGAAAAAAACTCCAAGATTGAACATCTTGGAGTTTGGTGACCCGGACGAGAATCGAACTCGTGTTACCGCCGTGAAAGGGCGGTGTCTTAACCGCTTGACCACCGGGCCATATAATGTGGTGGCTGCAATTGGATTTGAACCAATGACACTACGGGTATGAACCGTATGCTCTAGCCAACTGAGCTATGCAGCCATAACCTCAAAGCACTTGTACATTATAATCGAGAAATCTCCGTTTGTCAATACTTTTTTCAAAAAAATTTTAAAAATTTTAAAAAATTTGCCGATACCCCTTTTTTCGGCATATCGGCAGTATATCAAGCGGCAGAATTTACGGCTCCCCACAGGACAGAATCACCACAATTCTGCCACCGTATATTCATTTGTCGCGAGAAAGAGTACAAGAAAGTGTACAATACATTATATGCAAAAAGGACAGGTTTGACTTTAGTTTACTTGTAGTGTATAATTTATAAAAACATTCTAAGCAGGTGGAAACATGAAAATTGGTTTTGTTATTGCAGACAATTACGAATATGACCCTTTCAGAAAATTTGCAAATGAATTCAACCCTACAGAATTCAAAGCATTGAAAAATAACTGCATTAAGTTCAATTTTAACGAAAAGACAGAAATTACAGCATGCGAATGCGGAATAGGCAAAGTAAACGCTGCCCTCGCTGCAATGTACCTTATAAACGAGGAAAAGGTTGACATAATACTCAACATCGGTCTGTCAGGAGCAATTCAGCACGTGCAGAAAGGATTCATTGTTGCAGGTGAAGAATATATTGAATGCGACTTTGACCTGACTGCAATCGGATATGATCTCGGTGTTAAACCGCAGGACGTATACTTATATAAAGCAGACGAAAAATTAATCGAAAAAGCAAAGGAATGCAGCGTTGACTTTTTCGGACGTCTTGGCACAGGTGACATATTCCTTGCCGATTCAGACCTTAAAAAGAAATACCGCGACGCATTTGATATCTGTTCTTTTGATATGGAAACAGGCGCAATTGCTGCAATCTGCCACAAAGCAGATATCCCCTTCCTTGCTATCAGGAAAATTTCTGATGACTGTGACGAAAATGCAGTTGAAAGCTACACAGAACTCAATGACAAAAAAGAAATTCATTTAAGCGAAGTTGCAAGGGAAATTATAGAAAGAATCTCGGAGAGTGTGTAAAACATATGAACAATCACTTTTTTGCAATGCTCGCACGCATGAAATACATCAACCGTTGGGCGCTGATGAGAAATATTCAGGAAGAAAGCATCTGCCAGCATTCAATGGAAACAGCGTGTTTTGCCCATGCGTTGGCAGTTATAAAAAACAAATATTTCGGTGGAAACTTAAACGCTGACAGAGCCGCGGTTTTAGCTCTTTACCACGATATGCCCGAAATCATTACAGGCGATTTGCCCACACCCGTAAAATATTTCAACGCCGATATGAAAGAAATTTACGCAAAGGTTGAAGAAAACGCTTGCGAAAAGCTTCTTTCAATGCTCCCCGAAGAGCTTAAAGAAGAATATTCACCGTTTTTCTTCAAAAAGGAAGAAGATGAATATTTATGGAAAATCGTGAAAGCTGCCGACAAAATAAGTGCAATGACAAAATGCCTTGAAGAAAAGAAAGCAGGCAACCGCGAATTTGACAGTGCACTCGCTTCAACGGAAAAAGCCATACGTGAAATGAAGATGGAGGAAGCAGATTACTTCCTTGATACATTTATTGAAAGCTTCATGCTCACACTTGATGAACAGAATTAATTTGTGACATTTTTTAAAATTTATACAAAAAAAATTATGCCGTGATGATTGCGTTTCATCACGGCTTTGTTTTATCACACTGAAAACTCAACTTCAATCTTGCAGTTTTCAGATTTTATTGTTTTATTATTAATAAAAATGCCATTAATAAGCTTTACTGAATAATCGGATTTCCCGTAAGAAAGTCTGATTTCTTTTTCTTCAACTGCCTTTACATCGGGCAGATGATTGCTTTTCTTGCCGACTTTGTTATGCAGAACAAAATCTTCATCATTTTCAATTTTTACGCTGTTTTCGCAAAGTGTTATTTTTATTTTCCCGTATGTGACTTGTGCAGTGTTTTCACCTTTTTCTTCAAACACCATTTTTTCGTGAATACCACCGTTATCGAAAAAAATACCTGCCAGCACACCGTTTCCGCTGAATCTGTTGCCGTCTGCTACGGGAAGTGTTTCATAATAAGCCTCGTTACGAGTGCATACCTTATCTTCATACGGGTCAGGGAAATTCTCATTGAAAATATGCAAATCGCGTATACGGAGTTTTCCGTTATCGCCATAAAGATTTATACGATAAAAACGTGATGAATACCATACGGAATTTTTGTTTTCATCATCATAAGCGGTGTGTGCAGTAATTGCAGATGCGGGAGTAATGCTATATTTTTGCTTGTACCATCTACCTGTATCGCCTAAATGCTCTACTTCAATTCTGCCTTCATTCTGCAGTTTTTCAAATAACGAAAATTGGTATTCAAGACCATCTTTCATCTTATTCCAACCGAAGCTGTTTTCCTGCCCCGCCTGTGCATAGCCGAAAGTAAGACATTCGCCATTGAAATTTTCTTTCATATACCAATCTACCCATTCAGAAAGACCGCCGCCCATAATTTTATAGACCGGTTCAAGAGTTATTGCTCCCTGATTTTTCTGTTCAGAAGAATCCACATCTATACCTGAGTCAAACTGATACACCTGGTCACTGCCCAACATTCTGAAAAGAGGAACATCAAGCTGATTTTCCGCCGTTTGTGCAGGCATAAAAACACTGTTTCTGCTCGGATAATAGCCTTGTCCGTAATAAGCTCCCCAGAGAGTATATCCGTCTGTGCCGTACTGTTCTTTGCAGTTGCACACAGCATCAAGGCCGTATTTGTCATAAGTGTATCTTACGGTGTGCGAATCAAAAAACCACGAACCGAACACACGGGGATAATACCCCATAATATCTCTGAAATCTTCAAACAGAACATCAATGAGTTTTTCTCTTTCATCTTTTGTATAGCCTACAGAAAAACCGCAATGAGCGTGCCAGTCCCACGGGAATCTGCCCCGCCAGGTAATCCCTGCTTTTTCCGCCATAGGCTGAACAATCTCATGCCATACACCGATTTCAAACTGTTCAGGGTCAAGTGTTTTCAGAAGTTCGGTGTATCGAGGAAGAATCAGCGCATCATACTGCAGAAGAAAAGTGCCTTTTAAATTATGCTTTTTCATCAGCTTTATCTGTTCTGTAACAGGTTTCATAAGGTCAACTTCTTCACGCGGTTCAACTGCACGAATGAAATTTACAATATTTATTATCTGTCTTTTCTTCATTTTATCACCTGAAAAAAATGCCGACAGGAAATATCTGCCGGCATTTAAAAATATTTTACATTTTCTTAACGCCGAATGTTACTTTTTCGCCGTTGATATCCCATTCTGCAACGTGGCCGTTTGTTGAACCGATTACAAACTCATCTGCAAGAACGTCTGTCATAATTTCTTCTTTATTCTTTGTGAAGATATCTGCAAGTTTTTCGTTACCGTCGATGTAAACTGTAATATGGTCAGGCACATCGAAATCAGCATCTTTTCTCATTGTCTGGATTTTTGATACCATTTCACGTACAAAGCCTTCTTCAATGAGTTCAGGTGTGAGAGTTGTGTCAATAGCAACTGTTACACCGCCTTCTGCAAGTGAGAAGAAGCCTGTTTTCTGTGTTGCTTCAATAAGAAGATCTGATTCTTCCAAATCAATAACCATATCGCCGAGGTCAAGTTTAAGAACACCTGTAGTGTCAAGTTCTTTCTTTGCAGCACTGCCGTCGATTTCAGAAAGTTTTGTTCTGATATCGTTAAGACGTTTGCCGTATTTCGGGCCGAGAGTTTTCATCTGCGGTTTGAAATTGTAAGAAAGCATACCGTCAACATCGTCGATGAATGAAACTTCTTTGATGTTAAGTTCATCTTCGATAATCGTCTTGTAGAAATCGTTAAGTTCTCTTTCGCCTTTTACGAACATTTTACCAAGAGGCTGACGGTTTTTGATATTTGAACCGTTTCTTGTTGCACGTCCGAGAGTAACAATCTTGAGAACCTCGTCCATATTTTCTTCAAGCTCTTTATCGATAAGGTCTTCCTGAATTTCAGGGAATGAGCAAAGGTGGATACTTTCTTCTGCATTTTCATCAACTGAACGCACAAGATTCTGATAAATTTCTTCTGAAATAAAGGGAACCATAGGTGCTGCAGTTTTTGCAGTTGTTACAAGGGCTGTGTAAAGAGTCATATAAGCGTTAATCTTATCCTGAGTCATTTCCTGTGCCCAGTAACGTTCACGTCCGCGACGGACATACCAGTTACTCATTTCATCCACAAAGCTCTGAAGTGCTTTTGCTGCTTCAGGAATTTTGTAATTTGCAAGGCAATCGTCAACTTCTTTCACCATTGAGTTAAGACGTGAGAGAAGCCATTTATCCATAACTGAAAGTTTATCAACTTCAAGTGAATACTTTGTGGGGTCGAATGAATCGATATCTGCATAAAGCACATAGAAAGCATATGTGTTCCACAATGTACCCATAAATTTACGCTGACCTTCTGTTACTGCCTTTGCGTGGAAACGGTTGGGAAGCCAGGGAGCAGAGTTGGTGTAGAAATACCAACGGATAGCGTCTGCACCATGTGCATTAAGAGCGTCAAATGGGTCTACTGCGTTACCCTTTGATTTAGACATCTTCTGACCGTTTTCATCCTGAACATGACCGAGAACAATAACATTCTTGAAGGGTGCCTTGTTGAAGATAAGTGTTGAAATTGCAAGAAGTGAATAGAACCAACCTCTTGTCTGATCAACTGCCTCGGAGATAAAGTCTGCAGGGAACTGTACTTCGAATAAATCTTTGTTTTCGAAGGGATAGTGGTGCTGTGCAAAGGGCATTGCACCTGAGTCGAACCAACAGTCGATAACTTCGGGAACACGTGTCATATTCTTACCGCAAACGGGACATTTAACGTTGACTTCATCGATGTAAGGTCTGTGAAGTTCTACATCATCGGGACAATTATCTGACATTGATTTAAGTTCTTCAATGCTGCCGATAGCGTGTCTGTGACCGCAATCGCATTCCCAGATATTAAGAGGAGTACCCCAATAACGGTTACGGCTGATGCCCCAGTCCTGAACATTTTCAAGCCAGTCGCCGAATCTACCTTTACCGATGCTTTCGGGAATCCAGTTAATTGTATTGTTATTTTTAATAAGATCATCGCGGACTTCTGTCATTCTGATGAACCATGATTCTCTTGCATAATAGATGAGAGGAGTGTCACATCTCCAGCAGTGAGGATAGCTGTGTTCAAATTTAGGTGCATCAAAGAGAAGTCCTCTCTTATCAAGGTCGATAAGCACTTCCTTGTCTGCATCTTTACAGAACATGCCTGCAAAGGGAGTTTCCTCTGTCATATTACCCTTACTGTCAACGAGCTGAACAAAGGGAAGGTCATATTTTCTGCCTACGTTTGCGTCGTCTTCACCGAATGCAGGAGCAATATGAACGATACCTGTACCGTCTGTAAGTGTAACATAACTGTCGCATGTTACAAAATAAGCCTTTTTGTGCTGTTTCTCGATAATTTCGCCACAGCAGTCAAAAAGAGGTTCATATTCTTTATATTCAAGGTCTTTACCAACATAAGTTTCAAGAACTTCATAGGGTGCAGTTGCTTTTTCACCGCCGAGAATTTTTTCGCAGAGTGCTTCTGCAAGGATATAAGTGTATCCGTCTGCAGTTTTGACTTTAACATAATTTTCTACGGGGTTTACGCAAAGTGCAAGGTTTGAAGGCAGAGTCCAGGGAGTTGTTGTCCATGCAAGGAAGAAAGCGTCTTCGCCTTTGATTTTAAATCTTGCAATGGCTGAGCGTTCTTTAACATCCTTGTAGCCCTGTGCAACTTCGTGAGATGAAAGAGGAGTTCCGCAACGGGGGCAATAGGGAACAATTTTGAAGCCTTTGTAAAGAAGACCTTTGTCAAAAATCTGTTTGAGTGCCCACCATTCAGACTCGATAAATTCGTTATGATATGTTACATAAGGGTCGTTCATATCAGCCCAGAAGCCGACAGTTGATGAGAAATCTTCCCACATTCCCTTATATTTCCACACGCTTTCCTTACATTTATCAATGAAAGGAGCAATGCCGTATTCTTCAATCTGCTCTTTTCCATCAAGGCCTAAAAGTTTTTCAACTTCAAGCTCAACGGGAAGGCCGTGAGTATCCCAACCCGCTTTTCTCGGCACCTGATAGCCTTTCATTGTGCGGTAACGGGGAATCATATCTTTAATAACACGTGTTAAAACGTGACCGATGTGAGGTCTGCCGTTAGCAGTGGGAGGACCATCGTAGAAAACGTAAGGTTCACCCTGACGTGCTGATGATTTTTCAAAGATTTTGTTTTCTTTCCAAAATTTCTCAACTTCTTTTTCACGCTCAACGAAGCCGAGGTTTGCAGGAACTTTCTTATACATTTAAAATCTTCCTTTCAATAAAAAAGCTTCCGCCCTGAAACAGGACGAAAGCATATTTTCGTTTTACCACCTATTTACATACTGACATATGTTATCCGATAACGGCGGATACCGGCTACGCTTACTCTGATTTCAGCTTGCAACTCAGGAGTGATTTTCACCTTTTCTTACTCATCATCGGGCTTACACCATCCCCGACTCGCTTGCATTTTCAATAAAAGGCTACTCTCTCCGTCACAGTTTTTAATCATATTTTTTATATCATATCACAAGATTCAGCAAATGTCAATTAAACTGTTTAAAGTTTTCATCGTCATGAACTGATTTGATGTCATCGTTTTTCAGAAGCAGACCGCACAGTCTGAGAAGGTGGTCTGTTTTTGCTGCACCCTCGTGTTCCATGCCTTTATAAAGCCACACACGGTCCTTTATTGCACTTGTTGAAACATCAACTTTCTTTTCAAGGTCGGGGCATGTTGCACCCATTGTGCAGGATGCCGTATCAACAATACCGTCAGAATGTCTGTTGTCACGTCTGAAAACTTTTTCCATGGGAAGACCGTATCCGCAGAGAGAGAAAAATTCAACTCCCTTTTGCTGATTTTTCTCAATAAATGCAGGGAAATCATTTCTGATTTTAAAATTTCCGTCACAGATTTTCCTCAGCTTTTCGCTCATTTTATATGCCGAAGAAAGCCTTTCGTATTCTTCGTGAGGCACTGCACCCCAACCTACAGATGTGCGGTAAATCACCACATCGCGGAGTGCTCTGAAAACGCTGTCGATTATATTTTTACGTGTTTGCTCAGTTAAAAGTGAAGTGAGTTTTGCAAGCTCTTTCGGGATAATATCTTCTTCATATTTCGAAAAATCCCCTTCAATAAGACCAATCACAAGGCTTGAACCATCGTAAGCCGGTACAACACCCACAACTTTGTTTATGTTGTTTTTATCTGCATATTTGTCAAGGTAAGCCGTTGAAACCGTACCGCCGAGACTGACAGGCACAAGGTTTACTTTGTCAACATTTCTTTTTTTCATTACGTTATCAATAAACTCATCAAGCTCATCAATAACTTTTTCTATGTTGCCGAAAGAATTATATGTGAAAAAGTAGAAATTTTCTTCGCCGATTTCAGCTGCAATTTTATCAACAGGAAGCATACGTTTTATGTATTTTCTTTCTTCTTGTGTACATTCCTTGAAACTGTTTTCATAACGTTCAACTTTAAGCTTATGCATTTCGTTGCCGTCTTCGTCAAGACGGAGTCCTTCAATCTGCCTTGAAAACTCTTTGTAAACCGCGTCTGAAATGCCGCTGTCTTTTCTTGAAATCACAGAAAAAATAAAGGGAAAAACTATTTTCTTTACAAGTGCTTTTGCGTCAAAATCAATAGGCCATACACGTTTATTGTTTTCGGTATTGATAACTCTTGACTGCCCTACCCCTGCTATTGCTATGGCAGGATATATTTTTTCACTCATAATATCCTCTTTCTTTAAAAGCCCCCTGTGAAAGGAGGCTTTTAATTATCTCATTAATACAAATTGTGCTATTGCAAAATAAATTGAAAGTGTTGCTGCATCAACAATTGTTGACAAAAGCGGTCCTGCCATAAGTGCAGGGTCCAACTTCACTATACGCGCAAGAATAGGAAGCGTACAACCGATTACGTTTGCAATTACTACCGTTGCAAACATTGCAGCACTTACAATAAGATACTGCGGAATATCTCCGCCACCGACGATGAGAAGTCTTAAGAAATTAAGCACAGCAAGGACTGTTGCACAACAGAAAGCAACTCTGATTTCTTTGAAAACTACTTTAAAGTAATCGCGGATTTTTATTTCACCCAGAGCCAGACCGCGGATAACAAGTGTTGAAACCTGACTGCCTGCATTACCGCCTGTACCCATAAGCATGGGCATTGCTGAAATAAGAAACGCAAAATCTGCAAGCAAAGCTTCTTTCTGACTGATAATCTGACCTGTGAGTGTGGCTGATACCATAAGAACCACAAGCCATATAATTCTGTTTTTTGACATTTTGAAAACGCCCGTTTTCAGATAGGTATCATCAGAAGGATTAAGAAGTGCCATCTTCTCAAAGTCTTCTGTATTTTCTTCTTCGATGATATCAACGATATCGTCGATTGTGATAATACCTACAAGACGGTTTTCACTGTCTGTTACAGGCACACTCAAAAGGTCGTATTTTCTTGCTAAATCTGCAACCGTTTCCTGGTCATCTGAAGTCACGACTGAAATTATCTGCTTGTTATCATCCATAATTTCAGTTATCAGAGTTTCCGGCTCGCACAAAAGCAGGTCTTTCAGATCAAGAATACCTACAAGGTGACGTTTTTCATCAATACAGTAGCATGTATAAATTGTTTCTTTATCAACGCCTGTTTTTCTGATTTGTTCTATTGCCTGCGCAGCATTCAGATACGTATGCAGCTGAACCATTTCCGTGGTCATTATGCTTCCTGCCGTATCCTCAGAATAATTAAGGAAACGGTTGATTGTATCACGTGTTTTGGAATCAGTTGCCTTTAAAACCCTTGTTACAACATTTGCAGGAACGTCTTCGAGGAAATCCACAGTATCGTCAATATACATATCATCAACAAGTCTGTGCAGCTCGCTGTCAGTAATTGAACGGACGATATTTTCCTGACTGTCGGAATCCATATAAGAGAAAACATCCGCGGAAATATCTTTTGGCAGAATACGGAAAACAACCACAAGAAATTTATCGTCAATTTCATCTAAAAATTCCGCTATATCAACCGGGTTCATTTCTTTGAGTTTTGAATGAAGAACGCTGAATTTATTATTTTCAAGCAATTCATGCAGTTCTTCAAAATCTTTTTCTTCCATAAGCTCCTCTTTTCCGCAAGAGGATATTTATCAAATACATTTTATGCATTTAATAAAGTGTAAGAAGTATTCCTCTTGCTATTGAATTTTAACCTAAAACAACACCCATCAGGTTCCATGAGGAATACCTCCTTTTTTCATTTATGATTATATTTTACGCCTATAAGAATGTATAAATGTGAACTTTTTGTGAACATTTTCAATTTTTCCGAAAAATTACACCATTTTCGGTAGAAAAAACGGGCTGTACCCTCTATATATGGGAGGACAAATTTTTCAAAACAAAAAATCAGGAAAGGAAGAAGAAATGAAAACGAAAAAACTTACAACAAAGGAACAGCTTTTCTGTCACAGCTTCGCATTGTATGCAAACGCTCGTGAAGCAGCGTCAAAAAGCGGATATGCAAGCCCCGAAAGGGCGGGGATGAAGCTGATGGCAAGAAAAGAAATACGTGATGAAATATCGCGTATACGTTCACTCAAAACAGGAAATGAAGAAATTATCTGCGGCTTAAAACGTCTTGCTTTCGGTTCAGTTGCCGACTGCCTGAAATTGATTTTATGTGACACGCAGGAAAATTTCGACACAGAGAAAATGGATTTTTTCAACATTGCGGAAATCAAAAAGCCTAAAGGCGGCGGACTTGAAATTAAATTTTTCGACCGTCTTAAGGCACTTGAAAAACTTTCACAGATTTGTGAAAGCAACGACGACGATTCATCAATGCCGTTTTATGAAGCAATAAGAAAATCTGCAAAAGCGTTGGAAGGGAAACGCAATGAGTAAGCTGAAATTTTCTCCTTTCTCTCAAAAACAGCTTACCGTTCTTTCATGGTGGCACCCTGACTCCTCTTACAGTTCATACGACGCACTCATCTGCGACGGAGCAGTAAGAAGCGGCAAAACGCTTTGCATGTCAATTTCATTTGTTGCATGGTCATTTTTTGCATTCAACGAAACAAGCTTTGCAATATGCGGAAAAACAGTAGCCTCTATCAGGAGAAATATTGTAACGCCGATTATTCCGATTTTAAGGCAACTCGGTTTTTCCTGCGAAGAAAAGCTTTCACGTAACGAAATTACAATTACATACGGCAAAAGAACAAACAGATTTTTCCTTTTCGGTGGCAAAGACGAAGCATCAGCTTCACTCATTCAGGGTATGACGCTGGGCGGAGTCCTTTTTGATGAAGTAGCCTTAATGCCCCGTTCTTTCGTTGAGCAGGCTCTTGCACGTTGCTCATTGGAAGGCGCAAAATTCTGGTTTAACTGCAACCCCGAAAATCCGCAGCATTGGTTTAAAAAAGAATGGATTGAAAAAGCTCATTCGAAAAACTCGCTTCATCTTCATTTTTTAATGCAGGACAATCCCTCTCTGTCGAAGAAAGTTATTGAAAGATACCATTCTCTTTATTCCGGTGCATTCTACGAAAGATTTGTGGAAGGTAAATGGGTAGCAGCAGAAGGCGTTGTGTATCCGCAATTCAACGAAAAGGACCACATTGTTTTACCGCCTGAAGAGCCTTTGGAAAAATACTATATTTCCTGCGACTACGGAACAGTTAACCCTGCATCCTTCGGACTGTGGGGCAGAAAAGACGGAAAATGGTACCGTTTGCGTGAATACTATCATGATTCCCGCCGTGAAGGTTTTCAGAAAACCGACGAAGAACACTACAAATCTCTGGAAGAACTTGCCTCAGGCAGAGAAATTGAAGGTGTTATAGTAGATCCATCAGCGGCAAGTTTCATTCAATGCATTCACCGTCACGGACATTTCCGGGCAATACCTGCAAAGAACCAGGTTCTTGACGGAATCCGTCTTGTATCTGACTGTCTCCAAGCTAAAAAAATTCTGTTTTCACCTGAATGTAAGGATACCATACGCGAGTTTTCAATTTACAGATGGGATTCAAACTCCGCAAAAGATTCCGTCAAAAAAGAAAACGACCACGCTATGGACGATATACGTTATTTTGTTTCTACCGTTCTTGAAAATACACAGACTGAATTTTTTGTTCTCTCAACCGAAAGATAGCGATATATAAGGAGGAAAATATTGGGCATTAAAGATTTTTTTGCAAAAAAAAGCTCCTCATCCCCTGTGGCGGCTGTACAGACATCTGCAAACCGAGGTTTCTTAAACAACTTTGAAAACTTTTCACCGATGTCATCAGCTCAGATAAGGCTTTACCGTGATTTAAGAAACTCTGTGCCGATAATTGATGCCGCCATCGACAAATTAGTGCGCCTTGTATGTGCTTTTACACTTACATGTAATGACAAAATCGCAGAAAGAGAAATGCAGAACTTTTTTAAAAAAGTGCCTGTCGGCGGTAACACAAGAGGAATTGAAGCTTTCATCTCCACATACTTTGATGAGCTTCTCACCTGCGGCACGGCTATCGGTGAAATTATCCCCACTGTTTCAGGCTCATTCGGTGCGCTTTACAACACGTGCCTTGACGACATTCAGCTCAAAAGAAATGAAAACGGGTTTGATGTTGACATCTGCCTGTGCGGTGTAGGCGAAACAAAACCGTCTCACCCTGAATTATTGATGATGTCTGTTCTCAACCCTACACCGGGTCACCTTGAAGGAAACTCTCTTCTTAAAGGGATGCCGTTTGTAAGTTCAATACTGATGAAAATTTATAACACTATCGGAACTAATTTCGAACGTGTGGGCAATGTACGGTATGCCGTAACTTACAAGCCGCAGAACGATGCTCTTGACAAAGCATATGCAAAAGACAGAGCCTTGCAGATTGCATCTGAATGGAGCAAAGCTATGAATTCATCAGGCTCAGTGCATGACTTTGTGGCAGTAGGCGATGTTCAGATTAAAGCAATAGGCGCTGATAACCAGATTCTTGACAGTGAAGTTCCCGTAAGGCAGATGCTTGAACAAATCATTTCAAAAACGGGGCTTCCGCCGTTTATGCTTGGTCTTACATGGTCTTCAACAGAAAGAATGTCGGCGCAACAGGCAGATATACTTACAAGCGAACTTGAGCATTACAGAAAGATCCTCGAACCCGTTCTTTTGAAAATCGGCAACGCATATCTGCGCATGAACGGATACACGGCAGAGGCTCGTGTTGAATGGGATGACATCTGCCTGCAGGATGCTGTTGAAACTGCAAAAGCACAGCTTTATTCTGCACAGGCGCAAAAACTAGAAAAGGAGGATGTATTGAATGAAGAAAAACTTTGATAACGCAATTTCCCTTTGTTCTGTAACGGAAGAAGAACTTGAACTTATCAACAAATATTCTTTGACAGAACTCAAAGCGGAAGACATTTTCGCTTTCAACGTGGTATTGTGCGATAATGAAATAGACAGAGATTTCGAGTGCTTTGATATGGCTTCTTTAAAAACTTTATCAGAGCTTTACATCGGAAAAACAGGCATTTTAAACCACGAAATGAAAGCTGAAAATCAGGTTGCAAGAATTTATTCTGCTGAAATTGAAGTAAGCGGAACAGAAAAAAATTCCGCAGGCGAAGCTTATGCACGACTTAAAGCCAAAGCATACATGCTTAAGAACGACAAGAACATGCCTTTGATTGACGAAATCTGTGCAGGCATCAAAAAAGAAGTAAGCATCAACTGTGCTGTCAGCGAAATCGTGTGCAGTATCTGCGGAATAAATGTAAAAAAAGAAAGATGTGAACACACAAAAGGTAAAACGTGTTACCACATTCTCAGAAATCCGACTGATGCATACGAATGGTCTTTTGTTGCTGTTCCTGCACAGAAAAAAGCAGGAACGGTAAAGAATTTCAACGAAGAAACTGCAGAAGCAGACAACGCCAGGTATATTGAAATTGCAGAAAAATATAAAAGTTTCCTCAGGCAGGAAATTGTTAAACTTTCTGCGGTAATTTCTCCCGAAATCAGTGCAAAAAGCGTTGAAAACATTTGCTCATCGCTTGATGTTGACGCTCTTGAAATTCTGAGAAAAGACTATCTGCAGGCTGAAAAAACAAAATTCAGGCCTCAGCTTTCGCCCAAAGAAAACGAAAGTTCAATTGACGGATTCAAGATTTAAAAAGAAAGGAATTTTAAAATGAAAGTATCATTTAACGGTTTTAACGACAAAGCCCTCACTTTTATGTGTGAGGAAGAAATCACAAAAGGTTACCCTGTAAAAATTTCATCAGACTACACAGTTGCAAAAGCAGCCAACGCTGATGAATTCATCGGCATCTGCCTTGATTCAGACAGTGAAAACGCAACAGTACAGGTTTCAGGTTACGTAAAAATGAATTACTCCGACGGTGCTCCCGCACTCGGCAGAAATTATTTCGTATGTGCTGCTGACGGCACAGTTCAGGAAAACTCTTCAGGCACACCGGTTACTGTTCTTGCTGTAAACAGCACAGACACAACTGTTGAATTTTTGTTTTAATTAAGAAAGGAGTTTTACTATGGCAACATTTGACACTTTAAGACTTGAAAAAGGACTTTATAACACTTCATCATCCTTCTCACAGGAGCTTGAAAAGCTTGACCCTTCAGAAAACTACAAAGGTACACAGCTTGAAGGTCTTGATGCATTCCAGAGACAGCTTAAACGTTTCGACATTAAAGTAAGCGGTCCTAAAAGCGATACAATCGAGAAATTTTTCAGAACTTCCGATTCATCTGCACTTTTCCCCGAATATGTATCCCGTGCAGTAAGACAGGGCATGCAGGAAGCTGATGTTCTTCCGAGAATTATTGCTTCTACCACAAACATCAACGCTCTTGACTACCGTGCAATCACTTCTTCACTTACTGATGAGGACAAAGAACTTGTACGTGTAGGCGAAGGTGCATATATTCCCGAAACAACTATCAAAACGCAGGACAACCTTGTGTCACTCAAAAAACGCGGCAGAATGCTTGTGGCTTCATATGAAGCAATCAGATTCCAGCACCTTGATGTTTTTACAGTTACACTCAAGCAGATAGGTGCTTACATTGCACGTGCACAGCTCAAAGACGCTATCGCAACACTTATCGGCGGTGACGGAAATGACAATGCAGCTGAAGTATATAATGTGGAAACTGCAGGCACACTTACATATTCTGACCTTGTTGATTTCTGGAATGCATTTTCTCCCTATGAAATGAATACAATTGTTGCAAGCGCAGATGTTACTGCACAGATGCTCAAGCTTCCTGAATTCAGGGATGCTACCGCTTCACTTGATTTCCACGCAACAGGCAAAATGATTACACCTGTAGGTGCTGACCTTATTAAATCAAACGCAGTTGATTCAGGTGTGCTTATCGGTCTTGACAAAACATGCGCTCTTGAAATGGTAACTGCAGGTGATGTTATGACTGAATACGACAAGCTTATTGACAGACAGCTTGAACGTGCAGCAATTACTTCAATTGCAGGTTTCTCAAAAATCTTCACAGATGCATCTAAAGTTCTTGAAGTTTAATTAAGGAGATCAGGCATGACAAGTCAATGGACAGTACTTGCAAGGTTCAAGCAATTAGCTCCCGTTGATGATGCGGAGGCAGAAGAAATTCTGCCTCTGTGCGTAGTAAACCTTGAACGCATACTTGCACAATTAAGAGAAGATGCAAACAAAAACGATATCAGGATAACAGAAGCCGCTGCAGCATTGACATACTATGACTATGTATTGAGATCTTCCGCGCAGGCAGATGCCGTTACAAGCTTTAAAGCAGGCGACATTACCGTCAGCAAAACTGCCTCATCTTTATCAGATGCCGCGCAGAAAATAAAAACTGATGCACTTATAGAACTTGCTCCCCTGATGAAAGACACACGGTTTCTTTTCATAAATATTTAGGAGACACCTTATGACACTTGACAAATTATTTTCCTCATACGGCAGAGAAGCCCAGATGCACAATGAGGATGGCTGGAACAGCGAAATTTACCATTGCTTTATTCAGCCTTTGAGATACAAAAATAAAATGTATCTTGACGGAATAAACACCCCCATCGGTTACAACAGCCAGGGACATTATCTGTATATAGGCCCTGCCAATCACGACCTGACGGGTATTACCGACTCAAGCACATGGATATCTTCTGACGGCGTAAAATACAAGGTTGACAGAAGTGAAAAAGTTTATTTCGGCAACAAAGTTCTTTATATCTGGGCTATCATAAAAACAATTGTTGAAGTTTAGAGGAGGATTTCATAATGAGCAGTACAATAAGCGGAATGCCACAATCAATCGTTGATTGGTTAAACGGAATTCCGGACCTCAGGGATATTACATTCATGACAGAATATCCTCCGCAGGCAAAAGCCGTTCCGTTGAGAAACTCTATCGTTTCGGTAGGTCTGGCTGAAGTAAACATCATCGACCTTTTCCATGAAAATGAAAACGGTGAATTAGTGCGTGATGAATATTGCCGTCAGGCAGATATTCACATAGTTCTCGGTATCCATGTGCCTGATTCCCTCGGCGGCAGCACATGCCACGAAGTTTTTTCAAAAGTTGTGGATTATCTGACTTTCTCGTCAGACCTTAACATTATCACTTCCACCTGCGGACACATCACATCAGACAGAAACACAGAATCCCTCGTTATGAATGCTGACATTCATATCGGAGCAGAATTCTGCCCCGCTGATGAAACAGGAATCAACTTTGAATCCTTTGCAAGCAAAACTTTTTTCTGCAAACAGCATATGGATGATACATCTATTCACGTTTCCGAAGAAGACCGCGGAAAATGGGATGCACCGTGCGTAGTCGGCTCATATATCGGAAGCGGAACTTCAGCAAGAAGCATAAACCTGGGATTTGCACCTAAATTTGTATTTGCATTTGCAATGGGTTCTTCACCGTTCGGTATTGATGCTGATAAAGGAACGGGCTCGCTTTATTTCGGTTATTCCGTTTCAGATTCACACGGTTCAAACGGTATAGTATGTACTTCAACCGGTTTTAAAGCACACAACGGTTCCACATATGAGGTCGACAATGTTACACCTTTGCTTAATTCAACAGGCTATACATACTTTTATTTCGCAGTTAAATAAAGCAAAAACCGGATTACCAAAGGTAATCCGGTTTCGTTTTACTTTTTACAATTATGCCTGTTCAGGAGCTCCTACGGGGCAAGCGTCTGCACAGCTACCGCAATCAATACAAGCATCTGCATCGATAACGTATTTATCTGCGCCTTCAGAAATTGCCTCAACGGGGCATTCGCCTGCGCATGCACCACAAGAAATGCATTCGTCGTTGATGATATAAGCCATTGTTCGTACCTCCCTTTTCATTTATGAATCTATTCTATCACATATTTTATAAAAATCAAGTGTTTTTTTATAAAGACAGAAATTTCTTTAACAATTTACTTAAATTTAATATTTAAGTCAAAATTATGATTCTATTCCTTTAAGAGCTTCAAGCTCTGCCTTCTCAATCTTGATATGGCCGTCTTTAATAACCTTTACATCGTGTCGGTCAAAAGTCTGCGGAGCTGCTCCGGGACGGCGATCAAGGTTTACTTTAAGCTTTCCTTTAAGAAGGTTTGTTTCAACAACAACACCCCTGCCCTCATCTGTTTCAACGATAGCTCCTACTTTCGGAGTTACTCTGAGAAGATGCTCATATGCCTCCTGCTCATATTTCAGGCAACACATAAGTCTGCCGCAAGTACCGCTGATTTTCGTGGGATTAAGAGATAAGCCCTGCTCTTTTGCCATTTTGATTGACACAGGCTGAAAATCACCGAGAAAGCTTGAACAGCAAAGAGGTCTGCCGCACATGCCGAGACCGCCTATCATCTTTGATTCATCTCTTACACCAATCTGACGAAGTTCGATTCTTGTTCTGAAAACAGAAGCAAGGTCTTTTACAAGCTCCCTGAAATCAACTCTGCCGTCCGATGTGAAATAGAACAGAATTTTGCTGTTATCAAAAGTATATTCTGCTTCAACAAGTTTCATGTCAAGACCGTGTTTTTCGATTTTATCAAGGCAGATTTCAAAAGCTTTTTTCTCTTTTTCTTTGTTCTGACTGACAATTTTCAAATCTTCTTCAGTTGCAATTCTTATAAGCTTTTTAAGCGGATGGATGATTTTTTCATCCTCTACCTCACGGTTTTCTGTTGCAACTTCACCGCATTCCACTCCGCGTGCTGTTTCAACAATTACTTTATCAAATTTTTTAAGCTGTTTTCCGTCAGGATCAAAAAAGTATACTTTGCCTACGTCTTTAAATCTGACACCGATTACTTCAGCCATAATTTTTCCTCTCTTTCATATATATCAATCTTTCAGCCGACTTGAAAGCCGCGCCAAAAGCAAATTATGATTTGCATAAAACTGCATATTCTGCAAGGCTTCATTGACTACATCCATTGCTTTCATAATTTTTTCTGCAGTCATACCTGATGCAAGCTTCTTTGCACATTCGATATTTTGCGAAAGACAGTTTGCCGATGCATTTTTCAGAGCAAGACTGTCCCTCAGAATCAGTATAACTTCTTCTAAAGCTAATTTCAAGCCATCTTTGTCTTTTTCAAAAATTCCCAGCGTTTTCATCATTTCGAATTCGCTGTCAGAAGAAATGGCTTCTGCTATTTTTACGGCATTTTCGAAGGATGCTTCAAGCTTCTTTTTTGTTACACTGTCATCAGCCAGCTCACCCAACCTGAAAGAAGCACATCTTGATTTCACCGTCTGCAACAACATCGCTTTATCTTCGCACTCGAGAATAAAATTAACGTATGACGGAGGCTCTTCCAGAACCTTTAAAAACGCGTTCATTGCTGTCTCGTTCATTTTATGAGCAGAAGTTATTATGTAGACTTTCCTTTCTGCTTCATTGGGAACTACGTAAGCATCACTTCTGACGCGTCTTATATCTTCAACCGATACGGTTTTTGATTTGTTGGTTCCCATTACCGTTTTTATATCAACATGAGAACCTGATTCTGCTTTAAGACAGTTTGCACATTTTCCGCATGGACGAAACCGTTTTTCATCCTCTGAACATACAAGCGCCTTTGCAAGAAGAGATGCAAACTCAAGCCTTTTTGTTGCATTTGCACCTTCTAAAATTATCGCATGAGGAAGCCTTCCGCTATCAAAAGCAGAAGAAATAAGCTCTTTAAATTTTGCATCATATTCTTTGTTTTCAAAATTCATCGCTTACTACCTTCAAGTTTCTTTTTATTACTTTTTCACCGCGCCAGGCAAAAGCTCTGCCTTCAATTCCGGTGTCATCGCTAATTTCAGGATTTGCACTCATAATAAATTCTTCAAGCGTTGTTTTTTCAGCATTTATATTATAAGGACACGCCTTCTGACATTCGTCACAGCCCCACGCGCAGCCGAGGTTTTTCATCATCGTTTTGTATTCTTCAGGAATTTCACCTTTTTTCTGCGTGATGTGAGACAGACATTTGTCAGGGTCAAATTTTTCTTCTTTAAGAACACCCGTAGGACATGCTTCTTTGCATTTACCGCAATCGGGGCATTCTCTTACCTCGGAATTTTCACAAGGTATATACAAATCAGTAACGATTTCGCCTATAAAAATCCATGAACCGTATTTTTCATTTATGAGCAGTCCGTTTTTGCCTTTCATTCCTACGCCGCTTTTAGCTGCCGCATAAACTTCAGGAATTGGAGAATTATCAGCAAAAAATACAAACTCGTTCTCAGGATATTTTTCTTTCAATGCATCGGAAATACGCAAAAGGTATTCTGATGATACATCATGATAATCTCTTACTGCCGCATAACGTGAAACATTCAGGTTTTCGTATGCTTCTTCTCCCAGATAATAGGGAAAAAGAATTGTGATAACAGTTTTTGCATTCTGAGGAATGCGGGATTTTGCCCTGCAATCTATCAGATGCTCCTTTATTTCTTCAAAACTGCAGAAGCCGTAAACCTCGCAGTATTTACCAAGTATATTTTTTATATCTTCCATAACTACATCTGCTGTGCCAGAGCAATCATAACAGGCATCGTGATAATGCTGATAAAGCTTACAAGTGCCACCACTTTTGACGCACAAGGTGCATCTTTATCATATTTCGCAGCAAACATAACTGTGTTGTTTGCACTCGGTGCTGAACTTGAAAGAATAATTGACGGCACCAAAGCCCCTGTTATACCGAAAACCTTAAAAAGACCTAACATACAAAGAGGAAGAAGAATAAGCTTGATTAAAGCTGTAAGATAAATCCTCTTATCTTTGAACATTGTTTTCAGGTCTGTGTTAGCAAGGTATGTTCCGAAGAAAATCATAGCAAGCGGAGTGTTAAGCGACGCAAGATAATCAACGGGAGTCTGAATAATTTCAGGCAGCTTCACACCGAAGATAAACAACGGCAGACCTATTAAAACAGCAATAGTACCGGGGTTAAGAAAGAGCTTTTTAGGGTCAAAGCTTTTCTCTCCCGTCATGATTTTTATGCCGTGTGTAAATGAGAAAACATTAAATACCATTACAACAACTGAGCAGTAAAAAACGCCCTCTGCACCTAAAACCGCATTCGCAAGCGGAAGCGCCATATAACCCACATTTCCGTAGTTTGATGCAAATTTATAAATGCTGTTGTCTTTTTTCGTTTTATCTCTGAAAAACGGCATTGCCAGCAAAGCACCTACCACCTGCAACACAACTGCAAAAACAAAAGCTAAAAGGAGTTTTTTATAATTTTCAGGTGTATTATCCATCGACATAAAAGCCGTAACAATAACCGCAGGGGTAATTACATAGAAGAGAAGGTCATTTGAAAGTCTTGCTGTTTTTTCTTTAAAAAGACCGGTTTTGTCGCAAATAAAGCCTACTGCGACAATTATGTAAAGAATACCAACCTGCTTGGCGGCTATTGCAAGATTCTGCAAAAACACCTTATTTTTCCTCCTCTGAAGATACTGCTATAAGTTTCTCTGTTTCCTTCAATGTCATATTCTTTATTCTCGGTGAAGATAAGCACAACATAAGAAATGTTGCTGTAAACAGACAGAAAGCCAGGTCTGCAGGTTCAAAAGCACATTCAAGAAGGTCGTTGCTCATCAGTTCTCTGTAAGATGAATTGAAAACAATCAGAAGCACTTTTGGAACTGAAACTACTGCTGCAAACATAGAACCGATAAGCCCGTAAGAAAAAATCTTGAAAGAAATCGCTTTAGCGTTTACATTTGATGACATCTGTGCCAGGTACATAAAAAACATCATCATAAACGCAATCATGAAAAGTTCAAGAAAAAGAGATGAAACATTCATGAAGCTTATTGTTCTTGTAAAACGCTGAACCACTCTGAAGGTTGCCCAGAAAAGCGGGCAGAGTGATAATGCCTTTAAACGTGACATATCAAAATCTTTGATGCCGCTGTAGTTAATTAAAACAACGATGAAATAAACGGCACTAAGAGCTGCACAAACTGCTTCTCCCAGTCTGGGCAATGCACCTGACTTCATCAGATAAGACATCACCGTCTGTTCTTCTAAAAAAGGATTGAATGAAGCATACGCCTGACTGAAAAGCGAGAACTGCTCAACTGCACTTATTACAAGTGCAATTGCAAAAACACCTGCAAACAATGTTACAACAGGACTTTTTTTCGCAGGCATCTTTTCCTGCGGAATTTCACCTGCTAAAAAAGATATTCCGAAAACCGCAACAGCCGTAGCTGCAAGAATTGCATACAACACATAAACAGATGCATTTTCCGATGTAAAAAAGCCTGTTTCAAAATCAATAAGTCCGCTGAAAGCCTGATAAATTCTGATACCGAGTGCTGCAAGCGTACCTGCCAATGCTACAATAAACGCTGTATCTATTTTAAGATTTTTTATACTGCCTTTAATTTTCATCTGTATTACCTCTTATTCATCTCTGTTCACTGGGAATGTAAATACCCTGACCTTCAGTTTCTGTTCTTTCATCAATGGGAACATACTCTCTTGAAAGGGCAACACTCTTGTAAGCCGGGCGGATAATTCTGCCTGCAGTTGTCATTTCTTCAATTCTGTGAGCTGACCAACCTGCAACACGTGCAACAGCAAACATAGGTGTAAACAAATCCACGGGGATTTTAAGCATTTCGTAAATAAGACCTGAATACATATCAACATTTGCACAAAGCGGTTTTTTCACACCTTTTACGTCTGCGAAAACCTGCGGAGAAAGTGCCTCTATACGGTTGATAAGATTAAATCTTTCTTCATATTCTGTGCCTTTTGCAAATTCGCCTGCTTTTTCACGAAGAAGAACTGCTCTCGGGTCGGAAAGAGTATAAATCGCATGACCCATACCGTAAATCAGACCTGAGCCGTCGCCTGCTTCTTTGTTGATAATCTTTTTGAGATAATCGTAAATTTCGCCGTCTGAATTATGATTTTTTACATTATCATAAATTTCACCTATCATATTGTGTGCTTTTATATTAGCACCGCCGTGACGGGGACCTTTAAGTGAGCCGATAGCTGCACTGATTGCAGAATAAGTGTCTGTGCCTGATGAAGAAATAACTCTTGTTGCGAAAGATGAGTTATTACCGCCGCCGTGCTCTGCATGAATGCAGAGGCACAAATCAAGAAGCTTTGCTTCTTCGTCAGTAAAATGTCTGTCGGCTCTTGTAAAGCGGAGAATTGATTCTGCAGTCGCGTGTTCAGCCTTGGGCTGATGAATATACATGCTTTTTTTATAATAGGTTCTTCTTTTTACCTGATAAGCATAAGTCATAATTGCAGGCAACTGTGCAATAAGATGAATACACTGCCTGAGCATATTTTTAACGCTTGTTTCATCAGGGTTTGAATCATATGAATAAAGTGCAAGAACACTTCTTGCCATTTTGTTCATAATATCAGGTGACGGAGCTTTCATAATCATATCTTCAATGAAATCATCAGGAAGCTCACGGCACTGAGCTATTGTAGTTCTGAACGTTTCGAGCTGTTCTTTAGTGGGAAGTGAACCGAAAATAAGAAGCCATACAATTTCTTCAAAGCCGAAGCGGTTTTCTTTCTGACAATTTCTTACTAATTCCGCCATATCATATCCGCGGTAAGTAAGTTTACCCTCTTTCGGAATTCTTTCGCCGTCATTGATATAGTAGCCTTCAACACTGCATATGCGTGTAAGGCCGGCCATAACACCTGTACCGTCAGAATTTCTCAGGCCGCGTTTTACATTGTAGCGGTTAAAATCATTAGGGTCTATGCGGTTATTTTTATCAAGCTCCCTGCATAAACTTTCCATAGAACTGTCATCGATATATTTAATATAAGTTGACATCTTTCTGCCCCCTATCATTTATATAAAAATATTTCTTTATATTGTACAATATTTAAGCATTAAAAGTCAAGAAAAAAGGATGGTCATTTATATGAGATTTACTGTATTTTTAAGCCTCTGTTTGGCACTTTCAATGATTTTCACACCTTTGATATCAATAAAAACAGATTCCGAAAACAAAAACCCGCAAAAGACTGTATCTGTTTTCAAAAACATTTCCAAAAAAGACAACAGTAAAATCACCATTTTAAGAAGCAGAACAAACAAGAAAGAAACGCTCACCATGCGCGATTATCTTACGGGCGTGGTAAGCGCGGAAATTTCCCCTCTTTACAATGATGAAGCAATCAAAGCGCAGATAATTGCCGCACATACTTATGCTCTGTATCAGATAAATGCAGGCGTTACTTTAACAGATGATTACAGAAAACATCAGGGATATATTTCTGCCGATGAAGCGAAAGAAAAATGGGGAGATAATTACGAAATATATTCAAAAAAAATCACTTCTCTTACAGATGAAGTGATAAACAAAGTTATAACATATGACGGTGAAATTATTCTGCCGGCATACTTTGCAATGTGTTCCGGCAAAACAGAAAGCTGCGAAGATGTCTGGGGCGGAGAAAAGCCGTATCTTGTGAGCGTCGCAAGCCCCGGAGATAAGCTTGCTGCAGACCTGATAAGCGAAGTTCAGGTATCAGAAGAAGAATTTGAAAAATTTTCAGGGTTAAAATTTGAGCAGGCACCTGTAATTTCGCTTGACTGCACACCGTCAGGCGGTGTCAGAACAATGACCGTTCTTTCAAAAGATTTCAGCGGCAACGACATACAGAATGCATTCAATTTAAAATCAAACAATTTCACGGTAAAATACAGCGATAACACATTTATCTTTACAGTTACGGGTAACGGCCACGGTGTCGGAATGAGCCAGTACGGAGCAGATTTCATGGCACGTCAGGGCTCGGATTACGAGGAAATTTTAAAGCATTATTATACAGGTGTGGAAATTGAAGAAATAGGCAATAAGTAAGTGTGGGTGGACTCTGTCCACACCTGATTATATAACAACAAATTATAATTTATCGTTTAATTAATTTTAACATTAGGCTTCCCCGGTGGGGGAAGCTGTCATCAAAAGGTGACTGATGAGGCGTAAGGCTTGAATTTTTTTGTTTTTCTCCTCATCCACCGCTTACGCGGTCTCCCTTCTCCCACAGGAGAAGGCTATTTAAAAATCCCAATCACCTGATAAATTATAATTTACCGCGGTATTAAAATCAGCATCGTAGGGGCGGATGCCCACATCCGCCCGAATAAATTCACATGAAACCTGACGGGTCGATGTAGGCATCGACCCCTACGGAATAATATTAAAATATACAGATGAATTATAATTTATCGTGCAATTAATTTTAGCATTGTAGGGTTTGGCGCTTGTCGACAAACCGCCAATTCACATTTATTTTTGCGGAACGTCGGAAACCGCCGTTCCCTACGATATTAATTTTAAACAACCATATAAATTATAATTTCGCGTTCACGCATATAACGCCTTTTTCTGTTATATCAATAAATCCGTAGTTTCCGTCGCGGATACTGCCGGGGTTAAAAACATAAACTCCGTCGATATATTTACTCACAGGGACGTGGGTATGGCCATATAATATAATATCGGAGTCAAGTGACTGTCCCTTATAAATCAGGCGGTCATCACCGAATTTCACATTTTCAAGATATCCGTGCGTGATAAAAATCTTCTTTCCTTCAATAGTCTGCACTATGTTTTCTTCGAAAGATGAATAAAAATCACAATTGCCTTTTACGGCAATAACGTGCTTACCTGCAAGCAAATCGCTTACTTCGTACAAATCTTTTTCACCGTCTCCGAGAAAAACAACAACCTCAGCAGAAGTGTGATTTTTTATTGCAGTACGCAAGGAATAAACATCAGAATGTGAATCTGACAAAACTAAAATTCTCATAACTAAATCCTTTCATCATGGAGTGATTCAAATGAACGATAAATTTGACAAACTTTTAAACAACAAAGACGTGAATTCTTTTATAAAGAATGATTTATCTGCTGAGCAGAAGAAAAAACTGAATGATGTATTGGGCGATGAAAACAAACTGAAAGAAATTTTATCAAGCCCCTTCGCCATTGAACTTATGAAAAAATTCAGAAACGAAAAATGAATATGGATAACATCGGTGATATCCTTTCTTCTTTGAGCGAGAAAGATATTGAATCGCTGAAGCAGACAGCTCAATCCCTTTTCGGCGATACGCAGGAGAAAAAAGAAGAAGAAAACTATTTCAGTTTTCAGGGCATTGACCCCGCTGTTATAGGAAAAATCTCAAAAGTAATGGCGAGCATGAATTCCTCAACTCAAAATCCCCGTTGTGAGCTTATAAAGGCCCTTAAACCTCTTCTTAAAGACGACAGAAAGTATAAAGCGGACCAACTTATAAATATGATGAAGATGTTTGAAATTCTGCCGATTATTGAAGAATTGAAGTAGGTGATTTTTTGCAAGATTTTTCTTACAATGATATCAGAGAAGCTTCTGAAGAAGCTTTCAGAATGCGTGAAAACTCTCGGTTTCACGATGATGATTACGACAAATACAAATGCAACTGCCGTTTTGAAAAAGAAGAAGAAAAATCCCCCGCTTTCCAAAACGGCAATAAGTTATGTTGTAATAAGAATCAGTCTGATGAAGACAAGTTGCTGATTCTGGCACTCATCCTCATTCTTTCAAAAAATTCTGACGATAAGTTACTTCTGATTGCACTTTTTTATCTCATAATGTAATTTCGCAGAATTTTCCGTTTACAAGACTGCATAAATCATAAGGTGACAATTCCATCTGGAAGCCCAGCTTTCCTGCGCTGACATAAATTTTCTCAAATTTTTCAGCAGATGAATCAAACACCGTTACATAATTCTTTTTCATACCCACAGGGCTGCATCCTCCGCGGATGTAGCCTGTGATTTTATTTATATCTTTAACGTGAATCATAGAAACTGATTTTTCACCCACAGCAGCTGCGGCTTTTTTCAAATCAAGTTCTTCTTTGCCCGGCACAACAAAAACATAGTAATCTCCGCCTTTGCCCTGAGTGACAAGTGTTTTGAAAACTCTTTCGATATCTGCGCCGATTTTGCCTGCAACGGTTACAGCATCAAGTGCTTCCTTGCAGGGGTATGAATGAAGAACATAGTCTATTTTCGCAGTTTCAACAATTCTTATTGCATTTGTTTTAGCACTCAAAATGATGCACTCCTGCGCCTAAAGCATATTTTTCTTCACCGACGTAAGCTGTTGCAACTGCACCTGTAGGTACTGTGAATGTGTATTTTATTTTACCGTCAGCTTTCTTCCATTCAGATTTGACTGTGCCGTATGCAGTTTCAATTGATGCTTCAACAAAGTCAATTCTCTCGTCTGTTTCAGGTTTAAAAATGATGTGCTTGAAGCCGGGAGCATTTTCATCTGTGTTTATACCTGCCATATTGCCGTACATCCAGTCACCTACTGCACCGTAAGCATAGTGGTTGAATGAGTTCATATCTGCTGACCACATTGAGCCGTCAGGTTTAATTCCGTCCCAATGCTCCCAGATTGTTGTAGCACCCTTTGTAACAGAGTAAAGCCATGAAGGATATTCTTCACGAAGAAGCAAATCGTAAGCCACTTTTGTCTGTCCGTTTTCACTTAATGCGTGGAGAAGATAAGGTGTGCCTACAAAGCCTGTTGTCATATGGCCGTATTCGTTGATGATAGAAAGAAGCTGTTCTGTAATTTTTTCTTTATCATCGCAAAGGCCGAAGAAAAGAGTAAGAACACAGGCTGTCTGTGTATTGCAGAGAAGAGTGCCTTCAGGAAGGTACTCTGCCATATATGCCTTCTTGATATTTTCAAGATTCTGCTCGTATTTTTCAACGTCTTCCCCAAGCACCTTACCCGCTTTTACAAGAAGTGTTGTTGAGTAATAGTAATAAGCAGAAGCGATAAGGTTCATATCTGTTGAGCCTTTGTAGCTTCCTTCTTCTGCATCAAGGCCAAGCCAGTCGCCGAAATGGTCCTCCTGAATCCACAGGTTGCCTGTTGCGATTGAATCAAGATAATCAACCCATTTTTTCATTGAATCAAACTGTGTTTCAAGGATTTCTTTTTTGCCGTAAGTAAGGTAAATCTGCCAGGGACAGATTGTAGCTGCATCTGCCCATGCAGCACTTGATTGTGCATCTTTTCCTTCATCAAACCAACCAAGGTCAGGAATAACGTGAGGAACACGTCCGTCGGCACATTGGTCTGCAGCAAGGTCTTTAAGCCATTTTGTAAAGAATTTATAAACATCAAAGTTATAACTTGCGGTTTTAACGAAAACTTCTGCGTCACCTGTCCAGCCGTTACGCTCGTCTCTCTGAGGGCAGTCTGTGGGAACATCAAGGAAGTTACCCATCTGACCCCAGATAATGTTGTGATAAAGCTTATTGAGCATTTCGCTTGAGCAGTTAAAATAACCTGTTCTCTTCATATCTGAATAAACTGCGATAGCTGTGAAGTTTTCAAGGTTGATTTCATCAGTAAAGCCCACAAGTTTGATATATCTGAAGCCCTGGAATGTGTAGTGAGGTTTGAATGTATGCTCGTTACCATCGCAGATAACTCTGATTTCGTTCTTTGCAGAACGCATATTTTCGATGTAGAATTCACCGTCTTTATCGAGCACTTCTGCGTGAGTGATAACAAACTCGTCACCTGCGTTGCCTTTGAATTTAAATTCAACATAGCCTGTAAGATTCTGACCAAAATCGATAACTGTATCACCTGAAGGAGTGATGATGATTTCCTTTGCAGAAATACGTTCGTGTTCTTTAATAATTTCGCCTTCCTGGGGAATAAGAACATCCTTTGATTCTTCTGCGTCAATTACCGCTTTGCCGAGAACAGTGATTTCCTTTGTTGTATCAAAGGTTTCGCCGTTGTATATATTTGAATAGAGAGTCTGTGATGATGCGTAATCCCAGCTTTCGTCAGTTACGATAACTTCTTTTTCGCCGTTTTCTTTTTCAATTTCAACAGATGCAATCATTTTCACATCCTTGAAAGTTTCGTCACGCATCATCCAACCGAGGCCAACACCGATTTCGATTTTGTTCTCGCCGTTTTTAAGCATATTTGTAACGTCATAGGTCTGATACTGCAAACGTTTTTTGTAAACAGTCCAGCCGGGAGCAAGCACATAGTCACTTACCCTTTTGCCGTTTATGTAAAGGCAGTAAACGCCCTTTGATGTAACAGAGATTTCTGCTTTTTTCGGGTCTGCTACTTCAATTACTTTCGAAAATACAGGCACAACATCGCCCATACTTTCCCCTGCTTTAATCCAATTTGAATTCAGAATGCTCATAGACTTATTCTCCTAATTTAACTTTGAACACAAGTTTTGTTACCTCTTCGCCGTCTTTAACTTTAAGTGAAGGCATATGTGCATCCTGAGGATAAAGGATAAGGAAATAACCTTCTTCAATAAGGCAAAGAGAGCCTTTTTCGCTTGTATAGAAAGCAATATCTCCGCCTTCTTCAAAGGGTTTTGTAACTGTGCAATCTTCAAGTGGAGCGAAGCCTATGTATTCTCTGCCCTTGATTACCACCTGAACATCAGCGTATACTGCGTGTGATTCGTATTCAGCGCCTTCGTGGTCTTTCGGCACATATGTTGCAGGAGAAACAAAAAGATTATCTCCGTCAAGGTCATAACGTTTGATTTCCATATCGCCCTTCATAAATTCGCGGATAAATTTTTCAATTTCCACCAATTCGGGCATAAGTTTTACGTAGTTTTTCATGTTTGTCAAAGTATCAAATATCATAAAAAAGCACCTCCAAAATTGCTTGATTTAACTATATCACAATTACAAAAAATGTCAAGTGAATCAAGAACTGTAATATTGATTTTTCTTTGCCTTTGTGATATTCTAAATTGCAAAGAGGTGTTACTTATGAATAAAATTTTAAAATCATTTATCGCAGGGTTTACGCTCCCCTGCCTCGGTGCTATGGGAGAGCCTCACAAATGGAATTCAGGAAAGTTCAGGAGAGAAAAACCTGCTCCCCTTAAATTCGGTTCAGACGGAAAATTCAGAATTTTACATCTTACCGATATCCACGATGTTGAGCCTGTTATGGACGATGACGAAAACAGGGAAATCCCCGAAAGCCGCGACAAGGAAACAATCAATGTTATTGAAAAACTTGTTGAGAAAACAAAGCCTGACCTTGTTGTTTTCGGCGGTGACAACATAAGCGGTTACTGGGAAGAATTTACTTACGATTATGTACAAAGTACAATTCAGAAAATCACTGCAAAAATCAGGGAACTGAACATTCCGCTCTGTGTTGTTTTCGGCAATCATGACGGCGAAGAAGGTTTCCACACAGAATTCCAGATGATGCAGTATATGGAATATGCAAACTGCCGTTCGAGACTTAACGATGCCGATGTTTACGGTTGCGGAAACTGTTGCGTTACAATAAAAAGCAGTAAAAGTGATAAAGACGCTTTTGCAATATGGCTTATAGACTCTAACGATTATCAGAGAAACCGTGAAGGCGGTTTATCTTACGACTGTGTGCATGATGACCAGATAGACTGGTATGAAAAACGCGCAGAAGAACTCAGAAACCGGAACGGAGGAAAGCCACTTCCTGCAATTCTTTTCCAGCATATCCCTGTTCAGCAGGAGCTTGACGGATTCAGGGACGTTACGGAAAATGATGATTACACTTTCAGCCGTGACGGAAAATATTATAAATTCGGTCACGAAATCCTTGAAGGCAGAATCAGGGAATGTCCCTGTCCGCCATATACGGAAAATGACCACAGAAGACAGTTTGAAAGCTGGAAGAAAACAGGCGATATTATTGCCGCCTTCTTCGGCCACGACCACGTAAACGATTTCCATATCAAAGTTGACGGAATCCACCTTTATCAGACTCTTGGTGCAGGATATTTCACATACGGTATGGAACACGGCGGAAGACTGATTGTCCTTGACGAAAACGAGCCCGAAAACATCTATACCGAATCGCTGGAAGTTGAAAGAATAACAACAACGAAGATATAACAAAAAGGACGTCAGATGGACGTCCTTTTTTAATGCAGAATGCAAAGTGCAAAATGCAGAATTGTGGGTGGACTTCGTCCACACCTGATTGTTAACAATAAATTATAATTTATCGTTGATATTTCCAAACGTGTCATTCTCGAGCGACAGCGAAGAATCTCGTTTGGAAATGCTTTATGTGTTGCCATTTTGAGATCCTTCGCTTTCGCTCAAGGATGACAGCAAAATGGCAAGGTTAGT
>JAGBHV010000007.1 GCA_017935325.1 Clostridia bacterium | reverse complement strand
CAATTTAATTTTAACATTGTAGGGTTTGGCGCTTGTCGACAAACCGCTAAAACACATATTATTTGCGGAACGTCGGAAACCGCCGTTCCCTACGATATAACATTAAACATACAGATAAATTATAATTTATCGCACAATTAATTTTAACATCGTAGGGGCGCCCATCGGGCGTCCGTCTGAATTTCACGCATAAATTAACGGGTCGTCGAGGACGCCGACCCCTACGAAATCTCAATTTAATTTTAACATTGTAGGGTTTGGCGCTTGTCGACAAACCGCTAAAACACATATTATTTGCGGAACGTCGGAAACCGCCGTTCCCTACGATATAACATTAAACATACAGATAAATTTATAATTTATCGCTATATTTAAAAAATCCCCTTGAATACAAGGGGATTTTTCGTCTGAATTATTTCATGAAGAAAAGTGATGATGCAATAAGAATCTGTGCACCGTAATATGTAATATGATTAAGCACAACTCTCAGCCTTGTGCATTTGCCTTTGACAAAGAAAATCTGGCTGAGAATAAGGTCTGATGCAAAGAATGATATACCGCCTGCAAAGAAAAGAATCTGCGAAACTTCCATTCCGTGATTCATCATCGTCATAAATCCCACAGAAAAAGTCATTGATGCAAGTGCACCGTAAGCATTTGCAATAACCTTGAATTTGCCCATTTCCATTTTAAAAAATTTAGTAAGTCCCACAGAAGCAATAAGAACAACCACAGGAGCTGTAAAGCAGATAAGAGCATTGAGAATTGTCATCGGATAATGGATGAAAACAGCAGCTACAAGTATAACGTGCTGAATCATAAATGTAACGAAACCGAGGTTGAAAAATGTATCATTTCCCTCTTTCTGAAGCCATTTCAGCTCAATGAAAACATCACCAAGCACACCGAAAAACCCGCCCATAACAACCATCAGAGCAAAAGTAAGGTTTATTTCAGGGTTTGAAATTATCGCAGAAACAGCCGTTGCCACAAAAAGTGAACTTGTTACAACCTTAACTGCAAGGTCAGAATATCTTACGTTTGTTGTTCTTCTTATTGTGAAAAACACAGTAACCGCTATACATAAAGCAAAAACTATCCGGAATATCATAATCTTTTCTCCTTACTCACATATAAACATTTTATTCTAATAATTGAACTCAAATCCTAACAACTTTTCTTTTTTGTCCCTTTTGTTTTCGTATAATTCTTTCCTCACTGTAATCATACTTAAATTGTTATATCCCAATTTATAGTATAATTTCAGTGCTGCGGCATTACGCGGAACCACATCAAAACAAATTGCTGTATATGCAGGGTTTGATTTTATAATTTCTTCTGCAATTCTTATCGACTCAGTAGCAATACCTCTGTTTCTGAAAAACTCATCCACAAAAACATCTTCAATCCATGCAACATTTGACCCTTTGTATGCTATATGAAGAAAACCTACTGTACATTCCTCATACATTATCAGATACAATTCGTGTTCCGGTTTTAACCACTCATTAAGCGTTTCTTCCGCCATCTTGTAATTCGGGTTTTCGTTGCCACTGACCAATGCTGAATGGAAGCCAAAAAATATCGCGATTCTTTTTACGGTTTCTTCTTTAAAATCTTTTGAAAATCTTTTTAATCGTATCATAGCCAACCTAAATATTCACCTAAATATCCTGCACATATTCCCGTTACGGCGGAAATTACAATAATCAGAATAGGATTCATTTTTTTCTTAAGTGCCAGGAAAAGTGTTACAGCAAAAAGAAGTGCAGAGAAAATAAATGCGTAACTCGTTATTACTGAAAGTGCAACAGAATCAGGGAAGAAAACAGTTTTACCGATTGAAATTACTGCGGCACAGATAAGACCGATTGCAGCAGGCTTTAAGCCACCGAGACATCCTGCAACAATTTTGTTTTCCTTGAATTTCTGATAAAATTTTGCAACAAAAAGTATTACAATAAACGAAGGCATTACAACGCCCAACGTTGCACATATTGCACCTAAAATTCCGCCGAAGATGCCGAAAGCATCTCTGCCCATCTGCGTGCCTACAAACGTTGCCATGTTAATCGCAAAGGGTCCGGGAGTTGATTCGCTGACAGCAATAAAATCGATAATCTGCTCCATAGTCAGCCAACCGTTGTTAATTGCTTCTGACTGGATAAGGGGAAGCATCGCATAACCGCCGCCGAAAGTGAATGCACCTATTTTAAAGAAGGTGAGAAAAAGTTTGAGAAAAATCATTTTTCTGCCCCCTTTCTTTTGCGTTCAATCAGCGAATAAACAAGGCCCGCAACAGCACTGCCGATTATAATAACAAAAACGTTCACATCAAACACAGCAGTAAGAACAAAAGCCAATGCTACAATTGCGTAAGCCACAATATTTTTCGGACAAGCCTTCATCATATTTTTTGCAGCTTTTACAATAAGCGCAAGCACACCTGCACGTATGCCGAAGAATGCGTATTTCACAACTTTGAAAGCAAGAAACTGCTTGAAGAAATAAGCCACAACGGAAATAATAATAAGTGACGGAAGCACAACACCCAGAGTTGCCATAACAGAGCCGAAAACACCTGCCACCTGATAACCTACAAAGGTTGCAGAGTTAATTGCAATCGGACCGGGAGTTGATTCCGAAATTGCAAGAATATCAAGAATATCCTCATTTTTTATCCAGCCTCTTTTTTCGGCAACCTCTGACTGAATAATCGGCACCATAGCATATCCGCCACCGAAAGTAAAAGCACCTATTTTAAAAAACACAAGAAATATTTTGAGTGCTTTTTTAAAATTTTCTTTCATTAAAAGTAACCTCTTTCCGATACATTTCCTGCTGCATCAACAGCTTCTATTGAATATTTACCGTCCTGCGTAAAATTGAATTCATGTGCACTTGTTTCTTCAACAAAGGCTACAGCCTTATTATCTTTATAAATTATATAATGCGATATGCCGATATTATCTTCTGAACCGTCCCATGAAAGAACACCGTCTGCGCTTGTCAGATTCTGCGGTACAGAAGGCTTTTCGTTTTCTACAGTAAAACCGTTTTCAATATAATCAAGATATGTTTTTTCAAATGCGGGATTTACATAAGAAGGACTGTGATAATGATTATACGAAAAAGTTATAATGTTATCACAATATTCTGAAGCTATATCAAGCTGATTTGCAAAGCGGTCAATTGTGCAGGGAACAGAATTTACATTAAGCGTTGCAGGCGGCACAAAAATTCCGCTGATTATGCTTTTGCCTCTTGCAAGAGTAAAGTTTTCACAGTTTGCCCAGAGCTTTATATCTTTATCTGCAGTATCAACTGCCGTTCTGTACATCTTCCATATTTTTTCCAGATCATTTTCCTGTATCCATCCTGCACCTACTGCATCCTGAGGAGCGATAATATCTCCGTCACGGAAATTGACTTTATTTATTATTTTCACCCATAATGATTCTGCCGATAAAACAAAGGGAACTGAAATATACTCAGTATAATAAGGGCTTAATATCAGAGGCTTGTCTTCAGGGATTTTTTCAATAAGAGTGTTGAGTCCTTCAATGATATTACCTGAAGATAATTTCATTGTAGGCATATTGTTTATTTCGGGAGTAAAATAAAAGCCGTAAACGCCCTCATATTTCTCTGAGATTTCTTCTGCCATATCAGCCATTACCGAACACACCTGATTATAGGTACCTGTAATTGCAGACTGCACCCACCAATCATCAAACATTGCAAGGCCGACAAAAACTTTTATATCACTGCCGTCACAGGCATTAAGAGCTGATTCAATCACATCAGAATAACATTCTGTTCCGCTGAAAACTTCCAGCTCTGACGGATAGTAAATCTGCCATGTGCCGTCAGAAGATAAATTTGCAGTGTCCTGAATAATCAGATATTCAATGCCTGCATTCTGCATATTTTCAACTTCTTCAGCCCATCTTCCGTCATCCCAGTATGAACTCATCCACGACTGAATAAAAGTGCCGTTATAAACGGGGTCACATCTTCTTTCTTCCGTTCCTGAAGAAGGCAGAAGAGCCATAATAAGAGCAAAAATGGCCGATAAAATTTTAATCATATCAACTACTCCCTTCTTCTGTATATTAAAACATATTTCGGCATAAAAAGCAATAATAAAAAGGAAGTCATTATCAATCAATGACTTCCTTTTTTCCTTTTAGTTATTTATTTTCCGCTATGGCAATAGTCTTTATTTGCACATCCGCTGCAACCGCAGGAGCATGAAGATTTGCCTTCCTTTTTATTTTTTATGCCTTTTATGATAATTGCTGCAAAAATTATTGCAACAACTGCCAGCACCACAATTGTCTGCCAATTCATAATTTTTCTCCTTATTTCTTCAAAGATTTTGTCTCATACTTATTTTTACGCACAAGAAGATAAATGAGCATTGCTACAACAACAATTGCCGCCGCAGTCCAGAAAGTGAACACGCCTGTTGTGAAGAATGTTCCCAGCTGATAAATTATAAGTGAAGTTGCGTATGCAAACACGCACATATATGAGATTGCTGCCGCAGTCCATTTTGCATTGTTCATTTCCCTTTTGATTGCGCCCATTGCCGCAAAGCAGGGAGCACAAAGAAGATTGAACACCATAAATGAATAACCTGCAAGTCTGCTGCCGCCGAAGAATTCCATACCCATTGAGAGATAGTCTTCTCCTGCAGTTGAAAGTGCGCCAAACACACCAACAACCTCTTCTTTTGCAACAAGGCCGAGAATTGTAGCAACTGCTGCCTGCCATTTTCCGAAGCCCAAAGGCTTGAAAACTACTGCAAGTGCACTACCCACAACATTGAGTATTGAATTTTCTTCCCCTGTTATAAAGTGGAATCCGCCTTCAAATGACAAGTTGTTGAGAACCCAGATAATAACACTTGCCGCAAGAATAACTGTACCTGCACGTTTTATAAATGACCATCCACGCTCCCATGTTGTTCTTAAAACATTTGATGCAACAGGCATATGGTAAGAGGGAAGCTCCATAACAAAGGGTGACGCTTCGCCTGCGAAAGCTTTTGTCTTCTTGAGAATAAGTCCTGAAATGATTACTGCCGCAACGCCTACAAAATATGCCGATGTTGCTATAAGTGAGTTTCCGCCGAAAAGCGCACCTGCTATCATACCGACAATAGGCATTTTTGCACCGCAGGGAATAAATGCGGTTGTCATAATTGTCATTTTTCTGTCACGGTCCTGATCAATTGTACGTGAAGCCATGATACCGGGAACACTACAGCCTGAACCTACAAGCATGGGAATAAAGCTCTTACCCGAAAGACCGAATTTTCTGAACAGACGGTCCATAATAAATGCCACACGTGACATATATCCGCAATCTTCAAGAAGCGAAAGAAGAAGGAAAAGAACTATCATCTGCGGCACAAATCCCAACACTGCGCCTACACCGCCTACAATACCGTCCTGAACAAGGCTGTAAAGCCAGGGGGCAATAACAGGTGTGCCTTCAGCTGAAAGCAGAACCTTATCAAGTAATTCGGGAACACTCAACCAATTCTGCATAAACATGGGAAGATCCCCTGCAAGAGCGCATTCTTTGAATGAACCGAACAAGCCGTCGTTCATAAACACAACTGTCCAGTCGCCGATTGTGCCGATTGAAAGAGTGTATACCACAAGCATAATAATAACAAAAATCGGAAGTGCGAGAATTCTGTTTGTAAGCACCTTATCGATTTTGTCAGATGTTGTAAGCTTGCCTGCGTTTTTCTTTTTGTAGCAGCCTTCCAGCATTCTGCCCACATAAATATAACGGTCGTTTGTGATGATGCTTTCTGCATCGTCATCATATTCTTTTTCAACGTGACAGATGTCCTTTTCAATGTGAGCGAGAATATCTTTATCAAGCTTTAATTGTTCAATAACTTTTTTGTCACGTTCAAAAATTTTAATTGAATACCATCTCTGCTGTGTTTCGGGCAGATTATGTACAGTAGCTTCTTCGATGTGAGCCAATGCATGCTCAACCTCGCCAGAAAAAATATGTGAATGAACAGCTTTATGTGCTTTTGCAGCCTCAATTGCAGCCTCAGCAGCTTCAATTGCTCCCTCACCTTTAAGGGCGGAAACTTCCACAATTTCACAGCCCAGCTTAAGACCTAATTTTTCAATATCAATTCTGTCACCGTTTTTTCTTACAATATCCATCATATTTATTGCAATAACAACGGGAATACCAAGCTCCATAAGCTGTGTTGTCAGATAAAGGTTTCTCTCAAGGTTTGTGCCGTCAACGATGTTAAGAATTGCATCGGGTCTTTCATTTACAAGATAATTTCTTGCAACAACCTCTTCAAGCGTGTACGGTGACAAAGAATAAATACCGGGCAGGTCCGTTATAACTACATCTTCATGTTTTTTCAGTTTACCTTCTTTATGTTCAACGGTAACTCCCGGCCAGTTTCCCACATACTGGTTTGAACCTGTAAGCAGATTAAAAAGCGTTGTTTTTCCGCAGTTGGGGTTGCCTGCAAGTGCAATTTTCAAACTCATTTTCACATTTTCCTCTCTTGGTTAGTTGCGACTAACTTTAAATCCGAAATAAAAGGCGTCAGTACACCTTTATTTTTTATTCAGTTTCTATCATTTCTGCATCAGCTTTTCTCAAAGACAGCTCATATCCGCGTACCATTACTTCTATCGGGTCGCCAAGAGGTGCTACCTTACGCACATAAATCTCAACACCTTTTGTTATACCCATATCCATAATACGGCGTTTTATTGCACCTTCGCCATGCAGCTTTACAACCTTGACCGTTTCACCGATTTTTGCCTGTCTCAATGTTTTCATTGTACATCCTCCTTGTGGTTAGTCAAAACTAACCCCGCATATATGATAATAAATTCTATTCAGAATGTCAATATTTTTTGAATGAAAAATTTAATTTCGTCACTTTGTAATTCAGTTAGGCAAAACTAACTCACATAATTTGGAAAAATACACAAAAATACGGGCGGATTAAATCCGCCCGAAATTTTATATTTTCATAATACCGAAAGCATCAAGCACTGAAGAAACAAGAATAAGTGTGATGAAAACGGGAGCAATATACTTGATTACTACAGTAAACAAAGTTTTTGCTTTGAATTGTCCGCCGATTTCAATTTCTTCAATAAGTGCTTTGGGTTTAAACACATAACCGATGAAAATGCAGGTAAGCAGAGCAACTATAGGCATAATCACGCTGTTACTGATAAAGTCAAAGAAAGTGAGAATATCATCAAGTCCGAGAGGCTTGATATGGCTGAGCACGCCAAAGCCAAGTGCTGAAGGAAGTCCGAGAGCGATACATCCTGCAAAAACAACAAGGCAAGCAACTTTTCTGCCCCAACCTAATTTATCTCTTACGATAGATACAACTGTTTCCATAAGAGAAATTGAAGATGTAAGTGCTGCAAAAAGAACAAGAAGGAAGAAGAGCAAGCCCACAATTCTGCCTGCTACAGGACCCATAAATTCAAAAACCTTGGGAAGTGAAACAAACATAAGGCTGGGACCTTTTCCTACATCTGCCTCTCCGCCTGAGAAAGCAAACACAGCAGGAACAACCATAAGACCTGCAAGGAAAGCAATACCTGTGTCGAAAAGTTCAATCTGTCTTACAGATTTTTCGATGCTTACATCTTTCTTCATATAAGAGCCGTAAGTTATCATAATACCCATAGCAAGTGACATTGAGTAGAAAAGCTGACCCATAGCCGCAAGCAATGTTTTACCTAACTTACCCACTGTAAAGCCGTCAAAATTGGGGATGAGATAATACTTGACGCCCTCCATTGCTCCGGGCAATGTCATTGAATAAACAGCAATGAAAATTGTAAGTACAACAAGTATAGGCATCATAATTTTGCTTACTTTTTCAATACCCTTTTCAACGCCCAGAAGAACAACAAGTGCAGTAGCACCGAGGAAAATCAGGAAATATCCGATGGAAGGACCGACATTTGAAACAAATCCGCCGAAATATGCGTCGCCTGCTGCAGCGGCAACCTCACCTTTGATATAAACAGTAAGATACTTTGTAACCCAACCGCCTATAACAGAGTAATAAGGAAGAATAATTACGGGAACAAGTGCACCGAGCCAACCGATAAAAGAAAACTTTTTATTAAGCTGACCGTAAGCATTGATTGCACTCTGACCTGTTTTCCTGCCTATTGCAATTTCTGCGCACATAAGTGCGAAACCGAAAGTAACCGCAAGAATAAGATAAACGAGAAGAAAAATTCCTCCGCCGTACTGTGCTGCAAGATAGGGGAAACGCCAGATGTTACCAAGTCCTACTGCAGAACCTGCAGCAGCAAGAACAAAGCCTATCTTGCCGGTAAAGCTGCTTCTCTTTTTTTCCATATTTTCAACCTCCGAATATTTTTTATACGATACCTGTCATTATATCACCAAAAACAGATTTCGTCAACTTTATCCCGTTATTTCAACGTAACAATAGTTACACCGTTTTCACCTTCGCCGTAAACACCGAGACGATAGCTTTTAATAAAATTATTTCCTTTCAGATATTGCTGAACGGCACTTCTTAAAACTCCCGTTCCTTTTCCGTGAACGACGGTAAACTCTGTAATAGAAAGTCTGTAAGCCGTATCAATATATCTGTCGAGAGTCATAATTGCCTCATCTGCATTCATACCGCGCAGGTCAACTTTAGTTTCGGCCTTTGCAGTGCTTCGTGCTTCAAAGTTTGATGAGCCTGTGCGTTTCGGTGTCTGTTTTTTCTGCACCTGTTTTTCAACAAGCCTTAAATCAGAAATATGCACACGTGTTTTTATTGCACCTGCAACCACGCCCACTTCGCCTTTTTTATCAGGAAGCGATGTTACTTCTGCCTGCTTTGCAAGACTTGCAATAATAACGTTGTCGCCGATTTTAAGCTCTCTCGGCAGAACATAATCATCATCTTCTGCAAGGTTCATAACAGGGTCTGCCGCGCTGTCGAGAGCTTCCATACCTCTCTTGATTGTTGAACGTGCACGACGTGCCAACTCCGCTGCATCCTTTGTTTTCTTTTGTTCTTTTTTAAGCACATCGATTTCAGCAAGCAACGCATAAGATTCTCTTCTTGCACCGTCAACAATTTTCACAGCTTCGTTTCTGGCTTTTTCAATTTCCTTTTCGCGGATGGAAGAAATATCTTCTTTCTGCTTTTCAGCTTCTTTTTTCATCCTTTCAGCTTCACGTAAAGCTTTTTCAGCTTTCTGTTTTTCTTCTTCCATTGCCTTGCGTGTTGTTTCAAGCTTATCATAAACAGCTTCAAAGCGTGTGCTTTCAGTATCAACAAGTTCTTTTGCCCTGTCTACAATTTCCTTGCCCATTCCCAGCCTTTCGGAAATTGCAAAAGCATTAGATTTTCCGGGAACACCGATTAAAAGCTTATAAGTAGGCCGCAGAGTTGCAACATCAAATTCGCATGAGCCGTTTTCGACTCTCGCAGTTTCAACCGCATAGGATTTAAGCTCTGCATAGTGTGTTGTTGCGCCGACTTTCGCGCCGTTTATATGAAGTCTTTCCAGTATTGCGGTAGCCAGAGCCGCACCTTCAACGGGGTCTGTACCTGCACCTAATTCATCAATTAAAACAAGGCTTTTTTCGCCTGCGATTTTAAGAATTTCAATAATGTTTGTCATGTGTGCGCTGAAGGTTGACAATGATTGCTCAATGCTCTGCTCATCGCCGATATCTGCAAGAACATTTTCAAAAACAGACACACGGCTTTCGTCAGAAACGGGAAGCATAAGGCCGCACATCGCCATTAAAGACATAAGACCGAGCGTTTTTATTGAAACTGTTTTACCGCCCGTATTCGGACCTGTTATTACAAGTGTATCAAAATCGTCGCCCAGCCTGATATTTACAGGCACAACTTTATCTTTTGAAATAAGCGGATGGCGGGCATTTTTCAGGTCAATAATTCCCTCATCATTTAAAATCGGCACTGACGCATTCATTCTGTAAGCAAGCTGTGCCTTTGCAAAAATCACGTTCAGTTCAACCGTGCATTCATAGCTGTTTTTTATTGACTCTGCAAATTCGCCGCATTGCGCAGAAAGCTCCGACAGGATTCTTTCAATTTCATCTCTTTCCTGCGCCTGGAGAACCTTGATTTCGTTATTTGCTTCAACAACTGCCGCAGGTTCAATAAACACAGTAGCACCTGAAGAAGATGTGTCATGCACAAGGCCTGCAATTTCACTTCTGTGTTCATTTTTTACGGGAACTACAAACCTGCCGTTACGCATGGTAATGATATTTTCCTGCAGGAATTTCTGATTGCCTGACGAACGGATAAGTCTGTCAAGCTTTTCTCTGATATTTGATTCCTGATTTCTTATTTTTCTTCTTATCGTCTGCAATAAAGGCGAAGCGTTATCGCTCATTTCCTCTTCTGAAATAATAGCGTTTGTAATTGCGTCTTCTAAAAATTTATTAGGACTCAATGCATCAAAATATACATCAAGCACCGTTTCCACGCCTGCGTTTGTGCTTCTCCATGAAGCAACAGAGCGTATAACATGCAAAACGCTTGCTATATCAAGCAGTTCTTTCATATTAAGTGTACTGCCCGCATCTGCACGGCTTAAAGCGTTATTCACATTTTTCAGTCCTCCGAATGCAGGACCGCCGAAACGTGCAAGCATCATATGTGCATCTTTCGTCTGATTAAGCAGCGACTGTGCCATTTCAAGTGAGCTTTCAGGCTTCAGAGATAACGCCGCTTCTCTTGCATCAGGGCAGGCTGTGTGTAAAGCCAGCATTTCAAGAACTTTTTCAAGTTCAAGTGCTTTATAATCTCTTTCACGGGATTTCATTTGTTTCACTCCCTGTCTTTCATATCGTATGGTAAAAATCAAGGGTTTTAAATTTTCTCTGCAAGGTAGCCAGCATATATTTTTCGGCTAAATCCGAAAGTGCAGAGAGACTTGATTCACTTAAATTAAAATTAAAAATTTTCTGTCTGTCGCTTAAAACAATGTGCCTGACAGCAGAAATTACGCTCATGGGAACTTTCAATCCGTAAGCCTTACATTCTGAGCAGAAGATGTTTCCGCTTGATGTATCAAAAAACATAAATTCATCTTCATATTTTCCGCATTCATCGCACGCAACAATGTTGGGCATATAACCACCCATGGAAAGTATTGACAATTCAAAAACTGATTTGATTAATTTTTCATCCCGCTTTTCTTCCATTAAAAGCATGAGTGAATTAAGAATTAATTTCAGATAATCCTCTGTATTTTCGCCTTCAGGCACAATACATTCGGAAAGCTCTGCAAAATACTGAGCAAGAGCAATTTTATTGATATCTTTACGTAAATTAAAAAACACTTCTTTCGGCTTTGCCGCTTCAATTATGTAAGAGCCGCGGCTTTCTTTTATACCCAGCTCCGAAAAAGCAAACAACTGCGTCGCCGCACCTGTACGTGAACCTATTTTTTTCGCACCGTAAACATACGCTCTTACAATGCCGTAGTCGCGTGTCAGAACGGTTACTGATTTATTCTGTTCACCTGTACTCTTTTCTCTGATTATCAGACCGTCCGTATTCATCCTTCTCTGCTTTTTCCTTTCCGTTTTTCACCATGCAATAATTCAGGTAATCGTCAACTTTGCCGCTTGAAATAAACTTACTCCAGAGCATGTCCTTGTTTTCCATCAAACCGCCTCCTGCAAATAATTTTTGCAGAAAGTATTCCAAAAAACCGCGGTAAATTTTTCATCGCTTTTTTCAATGCTGTCAGGTGCAGATATATCAAACAGTTTTTTTGCAAAAAGTTAACGGGATATTTTCAATGAGTTTGAAAAGATATATTCCGCTGCTATGCTTCCCATTTAACTAAAATTAACGGGAGTAGTGGAAGATGGCTTTTTTCTGAGCGACGGTGTACATTCTGTACTCCGAGCGATAAAAAATGACATATTCCGCTGCTATACGTTAATTTTATTCGTTGTCCAATCCGAAGTTATGAATTAATCCTTCTCTGTTACGCCAATCTTCCTTTACTTTTACCCAGCATTGAAGGTTAATTCTGCAATCAAAGAATTTTTCCATATCTTCTCTTGCTCTTGTTGAAATTGTTTTAAGAGTTTCGCCTTTTTTGCCGATTACCATGCCCTTATGGCTTTCCTTTTCGCAATAAATAATCGCTTCAATATCAAGCAAATCAGAGTTCGGTCTCTCACGCATTTTTTCAACGCTTACAGCAATTCCGTGAGGTACTTCCTTATTCATTCTGCGAAGAATTTTTTCTCTGATAATTTCTGCTGCAATAACTCTTTCAGGCTGGTCAGTCAGAGTATCATCAGGGAAGAAATGGATTGATTCAAAAGCAAGACCTTTCAATTCATCAATCAGTTCTTTTATATTTGCACCGTTCTGTGCAGAAACGGGAACAACCGATTCAAAATTATAAAGCTGTGACAATTCCATAATTCTTGCCATAAGTTCTGTTTTGTCAGCAAGTGTATCTACTTTGTTTATTGCAAGAATAACGGGCATCTTTTCTTTTTTGAATTTTTCAATAAGCTCAAGCTCTGCAGGACGCAGTTCACCTTTAGGTTCAACCACAAAAAGGCAGGCATCAACGCCTGAAATACTGTCGCTTACTGCCTTTACCATTTTTTCGCCAAGCTTGTTGTGGGGTCTGTGGAAACCGGGAGTATCCGTAAACACAAGCTGTGTTTCGTCCTGAGTAAGAACACCTACGATTTTAGTTCTTGTGGTCTGCGGTTTATTTGAAACAATCGCAATTTTTTGTCCGAGCATTTTGTTGAGGATTGATGATTTTCCCACATTGGGACATCCCACAATCGCAATGAAAGCTGTTTTTGTATTCATATATTTTTACCTCGAAAAAAGCCGTATTCAATACGGCTTAAATTTATTTTTTAGTTGGTATACCTTTTAAGATAAATCCGAAAGTCAGAACAAGGCTTGCTGCCAGAACCAACAACAGATAAACGCGTTCCTTATAATACAGGAACATTGCCCTGAAAGCTTCAGGCTGATAAAGAATCACAATGCCGATAATTACTGCAAAAATTGCACTTACAAGCACAGCACCTGCAGCGGCATCCTTTGAAATTTTTGCAAACTCATTCTTCTCCTTTGTGAACATATCAACTGCTTTTTCAACTGCGGTGTTTACAATTTCAAGGCTGAACACAAGGGCATTCACAAGCAGAATTATAGCCCATTCTGTTTTTGAAAGTGTAAAGAAATCATAGCACAGAAGATATGCATACATATAAACGCACAGAGAAAAATGAGCTCTCATATTTCTCTCGTTTTTCAGGCACCACAAAATGCCGTTGCCTGCATAAACAAAACTTTTAAGCAAACCTTTCATCTTCTTATTCGTCACCCATGTAATAGCTGCCGTTTCTCTTAAGACCCAGCTGAGTTAAAACGGTTTCTTCTTTTTCTCTCATATGTACAGCTTCAATTCCGCCGTTTTCGTGGTCATATCCGAGAAGATGAAGCATTGAATGAACTGTAAGGAAAGCAACTTCTCTTCTTAATGAATGGCCGTAAGCTTCTGCCTGCTCCATTGCTCTTTCAAGGGAAATAACAATGTCGCCGAGCATCTGCGCACCTGTATCGTTATTTATGTCATACACGCCGTCAATTCCCAGAGGGAATGAAAGCACGTCCGTCGGGCGGTCAACATTTCTGTATTCTTTATTCAGCTTGTGAATTTCTTCGTTATCAACAAATCTTACGCTGATTTCTGCAGCTGAAAGCAGATTTTCCATTGTCAGCACAGCGATACAACACTGCCTTACAAGAAGGTGGATACCCGTAGGAATTTTATGCACCTTCTGGTCATTGCTGATAATAACTTTTACTTTGCCTCTCTCTTTCATTTTTTCCATCCTTCCTGTTTATTCCTCTGTTCATTTTTTTCGTAAGCTCTTACGATGTCCTGCACAAGCTTGTGCCTTACAACATCTTTTTCGCTGAAACGGACAGTGTCTATATCGTCAATATTTTTAAGAATCTTAATAACTTCCACAAGACCTGATTTTTTACCGTCAGGCAGGTCAACCTGCGTTACGTCACCTGTGATTACCATTTTTGAGTTAAAGCCCAGACGTGTAAGGAACATTTTCATCTGTTCACGTGTTGTGTTCTGCGCTTCGTCAAGAATAATAAAGCTGTCATCAAGTGTTCTGCCTCGCATATAAGCAAGGGGAGCAACTTCAATGCTTCCTCTTTCCTGACATTTCTGAAAGCTTTCAGCTCCCAGCATATCAAAAAGAGCATCGTAAAGAGGTCTTAAATAGGGGTCAACCTTCTGCTGAAGGTCACCGGGAAGAAAGCCTAATTTTTCACCCGCTTCAACAGCAGGACGGGTGAGAATAATTCTGTTTACCTGCTTTTGTCTGAAAGCGGTAACTGCCATTGCAACGGCAAGGTAAGTTTTACCTGTACCTGCAGGACCTACGCCGAAAACAATTGTGTTATCTTTTATTGCCTGCGTATATCTTTTCTGACCTAAGGTTTTAGGTTTAATCGGCTTGCCCTTTGCTGAAATGCAGATGCAGTCTGACGACATGCTCTCAAGCTTGTCCTCATTCCCCTCACCTACAAGGGAAATAACGTATCTTACATTCTGTTCGGAAAGTGTTTCGCCCTTGTTGATAAGAGTAAGAAGTCCGTTTATCGCTTTCGCCGCACGGGATACATTCTCAGCTTCACCTGTAACTTTAAGTTCACTGCCGCGGCTGATAACGCCCACAGAAAACTCATTTTCAATCATTTTTATATTTTCATCAAAACTGCCGAACAGGCTTACAGCCTGCTCCATTCTGTCAACATTAATAATCTGCTCGTACAAAAAGTTTAACCTCCAGTGCCTGAAAGCGCGTTTATAATTATAATCGTAATTATTATATCATTTCCTTTTTTCTATGTCACTATTTTCTGTGAATTTTTTCTAAAAAATTTCAATATTTTTATTTAATATGCATTATCCGTGTCATTTTCAATTGTGATGTCCATTTTTTTGCTTTCGCCTATATTTTCTATACATTCAAAAACAGAATTTATTTCGTAACAGCCCGATACTTTACCCTTTTTTATTGATGTTTTTTCAATTTCAATATCATCAAAATTTTCATCTATTTCCCTGAAATACTTTTCAGCGCACATCAGTTTTGCTGCATTTTCCGCAATCTTTACTTTCCTGATTTTATAATAAGCTTTCCTTTGTGTAATTATACCCAGCGGCAGTTTCTGTCCCTCTGAAGACAGAAAATCTTCACCTGACGAAAAAATATAGTCCCCATTCTTTTTCAGATTTATATTCAGGGGAATCTCAAAGGTAAAAAAGTTCAGAAAGTATTTCTTTTTCACTTTTTCATAAATACGCATTTCTTCAAAAAAGCTGACTGATGCATTTACGGTATTTTTTGTCCTGGCAAGCACATTTGCTTCAGCCTTATAAAAGCTGACTGTCTCATCTCTGTTTATAACTGCACCGCTTACAATTACATCACCTTTTTCAACTGCGCTTCCCGTTTCAACAACCTGCGTTCCGAGAAAATTTTCAACCAATATAATCTGTCCCGAATCTGATGCTATTATATTTGACGGTGTTTCATCCTCCTTTTCAACTTTATTCTCCACACGCTCTTTTACTTCAATCGTAATTCTGCATCCGTCAGTATTTATCGCCGTCCACATCAGTTCATCAATTTCAGTCAAAGCTTTGCGTACCGTTTCTTTTGTGTTGAAACTTCCCTTTTTTATTCCCGGTTTCACTCCCAACGATGAAAAAGCTTCAAGAATATCTTCTGACGGAATATTTACATTTCCGTTTACATCTACAGTCCATATATATCCTGACAAAACGCATGTCATTATTATAAAGAACAAAAGTCCCGCCACTATTCCCACTCGGTTGCGTTTTTTATAAATCCAGAACGGCAGACCGTGTTTTTTTACCATGCGTATTTTCATCCCCGCTTTTTTTGCTATGGGACGGATTTTTTTATAAGCAGTTATATCACACGAAGCGGTAATTGTTTCTTTATACATTTTCACATTCTGAATATCAAGCTTTTTTTCAGATGACAGATTTATAAACCTTTCGGGAAATCCGCCTTTCGCCTGAAATTCAACATACCCCTTGATAAACCTTTGTATTTTTTCCAGAAACATACTCTCACCCGAATTCTATCACTGCAATTGTGCCTGTAATTTTCGCCTGTGCGGCGCCGTACTCCTTCATGCAAAGGTCATTCCCTGAAAATAAAATTGTATTTTTTCCCATATTGAGTTTTATTCTCTCATCGCTGTATTCAAGTATTCCCTCACAATCGTTTACCGTTGCTTCTCTGTTGCCGAATAATTCAATATGATTAAATCCCGAAACCACCGTTTTCGGAATTCCCAATTCCTCGCTGATTTTTTCTCCGATTTTATTTCTGCCCGCCATATCGCACCATATCCTTTCTTCAGAGGTGACCCTCAGATAATGTTATGTTTTTTTATTATTAAAAATTACATAACTGACATATATTATAAGGGTGATTATTTTGAAGAAATTGAAAATTAATGAAAACGTCAGAACAATTCTGTGCATAATTTTCTGCGTTCTTTTTGCGTTTATTCTCATAAGATTTCCGAAAAACTGCGCTGACGGAGTAAGGCATGGACTTGAACTCTGTGCGCAGACTATGGTGCCGTCTCTTTTTCCTTTTCTCGTTCTTTCGTCATTTGTTCTTTCAAGCGGAGTTATAGATTTTCTGGGAGAAAAAACAGATAAATTTTTCAGGAAAATTTTCAACTTCTCAGGCATATGCGGATGCACCGTTTTCTTTTCTCTTTTCGGCGGATTTCCTGTGGGATGTTCAATGGCATCGGAGCTGTTAAGCAAAAATAAAATTACTCAGAGCGAAGCTAAAAGAATCGCCCTGAGTTCTGTAAATGCAGGTCCTGCTTTTGTAATAGGCGCAGTCGGCACAATAATGCTTTCATCCTTTAAAGCCGGAGTAATTCTGTTTATTTCTTTATCATTGTCTTCACTGATAATTTCTTTTTTGTCCCGTTTTATTCTTTCGGAAAATCCGTCATCCTTCAGAAAAGACAGCGCACATCTTCCCCTTTCGCAATCGCTTGTATCTTCCGTTTACAACGCTTCAAAATCAATGTTTATCATCTCTGCATGGATACTTCTTTTTTCATGCTTTACAAATATAATTTCCGCAAATAATAACAACGACACATTCTCTCTTGCTGCGAAAGCGTTTCTTGAAGTATCAACGGGATGTGCAGAAATTGCAGGTAAAGAAAGTCCCGTAATATTGTGTGCCGTTCTCGGCTGGAGCGGTCTTTGCGTGCATTGCCAGGTTTTACCTTACGTATTGAAAACAGGCCTTAAAGCAAAATATTATTTCTGCGCCCGTGCACTGCACAGTATGCTGTCATCAGTCATCTGCTATCTGCTTTTTGAATTGTTCCCCTGCAACATATCAGTTTTTTCTTCAAACACAGAAACACTTACAAAAGCATTCGCCATCAGCGCACCTGCCGCCGCAGGACTTATGTTAATGTGTGCAATTTTCATTTTAGACCTTGATACCGGAAAGAAAGTGTGATAGAATAACGTAAAAGGAGTGAGCACCGATGGATAAGAAACAGATGAATATAACAAAAGAAGATTACTGCTGCGCAATCTGTGCGCACGGAAAAAAAGCCGCAGACAGCGATATGATTCTCTGCAGTAAAAAAGGTGTTTTACAGCCTGATTACAAATGTCGGAAGTTCAAATATGACCCTCTGCGCCGACAGCCGAGGCTTATGCCCACCTTGCCTGAATATACATTTGACGATTTCAAGCTTTAAACGAAAAGCACCGCAGTTTTCGCCGAGTTCCCATAAGGAAGTTTTTCTTTAAAATGTGAACTTACGGCACAATAATGCGTTAAAAACCACCGATACGCGACAGCGTTATCGGTGGTTTTCGCCTTTTCTTGCACACGCAATTTCGCGCATTTTAAAGTGCTTCGCAGTTTCGTAGAAAAGCAAAAT